>JAGVTM010000320.1 GCA_019136785.1 Chloroflexota bacterium
AGGTCAATCTGGACACCCAGATTATCGGGCGCGTCATGGACAACCTCATGAGCAACGCCTTCAAGTACACCCTGTCTGGTGGGCATATTCACATTGCCGCCGCCCTGACCGGCGAAGGCTGCTGCATTGCCGTCAGCGACGATGGGCAAGGCATTCCCGCCAGTCACCACACGCGCATTTTTGACAAGTTCCACCAGGTCACCGACACGCAGGGACAATCCCTGCGCAGCGGCACAGGCTTAGGGCTGACCTTTTGCCGCCTGGCGGTAGAAGCGCACGGCGGGCGCATCTGGGTAGAAAGCCAGCCAGGGCAGGGCAGCAGCTTTTACTTCACCCTGCCGCAAACGGCCCCCCTTCCGCCTCCGGCGCCGTCAGAATAACCTTGCCCGTGTTCCGGTTCTGCCGCACGTAAGCGTGCGCCGCCTGCGCTTCGGGCATGGGGAAGGCGCAGTCAATCACGGGAGACATCTCGCCCACTGCCAACAGGCTCCAGAAGCGCGCGCGAAATTGTTCCGTAATGGCGATTTTCTCCGCCAATGGGCGGCTGCGCAGCGTGGAGCCGATCAGCCGCAGCCGTTTGCCCAACAGCAGCCCCATGTCCAGCGTCGCCTGTCCGCCGCTGAGCAAGCCAATGCTCACCAGCCGGCCCAGCGGGCGCAGCAGCGCCAGATTGCGCGGCAGGTAGGCTGCCCCCACCGGGTCTAAAATCAAATCCACGCCCACCCCGTCCGTTGCCTGCTGAATTGCTGCCGCGAAATCTTCTTGCCGGTAGTTGACCGCCAGCGCTGCCCCCAATGCCTGGCACTGCGCCGTTTTCGCCGCCGTCCCCGCCGTGGCGTAGACAATTGCCCCTGCCGCCCGCGCCAACTGGATCGCCGCCGTGCCCACGCCGCTGGCGCCCGCGTGAATGAGCGCCCGCTCCCCTGCCTGCAAATTCCCTTCCAGAAACAGATTCACAAACGCGGTGTACCACGCTTCGGGCATGGCGGCTCCCTGCGCATACGTCCAGTCAGGCGGCAGCCGCAGCAGCATCTGGTGCGGCACGGCGACCCGTTCCGCGTAACCGCCGCCCGGCAGCAGGGCGCAAACGCGGTCGCCCGGCTGCCAGCCTACCACGTCGCTGCCCACCGCCAGCACATCGCCCGCCATCTCCAGCCCCAAAATCGGCGACGCCCCCGGCGGCGGCGCATACCCCCCGCGCGCTTGCAGCAAATCTGCCCGGTTCACCGCCGACGCCCGCACCGCCACCAATACCTCCCCCACGTCCATCTCCGGCTCAGCCACCTCCTGCCACACCAGCCGCGGCTCCGCCGCATCCGCATAAACCACAATCGCCTTCATGCCCAATTCCTTCGAAAACAGTGATCAGTGGTGAGTGACCAGTGACCAGAAAATTCGTTAAATTCGTGTAATTCGTGGCAAAATTTTCATTGATGATGGCGCGCCGCGGCGTATGTAGGGCGATTTTCCAAAATCGCCCACCCGATTTTGGAAAATCGGGCTACATCTGCGAAATCTGTGCAATCTGTGATCCCCTTCCTTCACACCCCGTAACTCGCCAGCAAATCCAGGACAGCCTGCTGCTGCCCGATGGCGGCGTGCTGTTTTAAGGGGATGCCGTGCGGGCCGCGCAGGTGAGCCGCCTGCGGGTCGTCGGCTAACATAGCCTGCACAATCTCCAGTTTACCCATCATCGCCGCGCAAAAAATATCCAGTCGCGCCCCATGCGCCAGCAGATGGGCAGCAATCTCTGTCTGCCCGGTGTGCGCCGCCGCCCCCAGCGCCGTTTCCCAATCGCCGCCGCCCCAATCCCAACTGGCGTTGACCAATGCCGGCTCCGCTGCCAGCATCACCTGCACCTGCGCCAGGTCGCCGTGAGCTACGGCCACAAATTTCTGTACCATCGCCTGCTGCAACGCCGCTTTTGTCATTTCTACACCTCCGGGAGTAATGCAAAATCAAGGCTGGGAAATTTCCACTGCCAGAACCAGACCATTTAACAGCACAGTCTGATGAATCCCTACCACTTTACCCTACCTGCCATCTTTTTCGCCAATGCCGTTGGGATTCCTCGTTTCAGCCCCTCCTGAGCAAGCCGAAGGGCTCGGAATGACCGGGCGGCGTAGGGCGGGTTGGCAACCCGCCCCTGGGCAATTCAGCGAATTGCCCACACTTTTGCCCGCCAGCGCCGTTGGGATTCCTCGTTTCACTCGGAATGACAGGACATTGTAGGGCGGGTTGGCAACCCGCCCTGGCAGTGCAAGGCACGGGGCAGCCAGGATCTATTTGCACAAGGCCGTTCGCCCCGTG
>JAGVTM010000376.1 GCA_019136785.1 Chloroflexota bacterium
CACAAAATGGGTGTCAGCCCCCACTGCAGGCGGGGCTGACACCCACCACGATAAGGGTTGGGGGTTAGGGGGCTTCTCTGATAACGGTTACTGGGGAATCTGGCGCAGCAGATCCTCCAGGGTCATGCCATCGGGCAGGGGCATTTGCGGGTGACCCAGGTCGCGTGTGGGCAAGCCGCTCAGCGTCCCAGGCTGCAAACCGCCCAACCAGAAACCTTTGCGCCCGCTGAAGTCCAGGCAGATGTTCACGCCCACCACGCGCCCTTCGCCGCGGTAGAGGCCGATGTCAAACGAAGTACACTGATAGCCGGGGTCGTGCTGCAGCCAGAACAGTTCAGGCCCCGCCAGGTATCCCCAGAGGCCGCCGCCGCCATTGGAATCGGTAAATGCGCCGCCTTCAAACAGGGCGTAGGTTCCCTGGCTCTGGCTGCCGTCGTTCAGGAAGATGCGGTAAGGCATGTTATACAGGGGATTGTCGCCCACGCTGCATTCGGGATAAGCGAAGGAGCCAATGTAGGTTCCCCACTTGCCCTGGGAGGGGATGTCCTTGGAGTATTCGCCCAGGTACCAGAAAGTGACGCCGTCGGGGTCAATGGTCATGCCCGTGTAGTCGCCCCAGCGGCGGGGGGCGGGGTCAAAGGCGGTGTAAGGCACTTCACCGGCTTTGAGTTCCGCTTCTGGCTGCAACGTACCCATGGGGTCGCCGCTTTCGCGGCCCGTGTACCAGATGCTGGGGTACATGCTTGTGCTTGACTTCGTGTAGCCAAGAGCCATATCACCGCAGTGATTGACAGCCAGGTCGGGGAAGACGCGGTATTCACCGCTGCTGCAATAGATAGCTGTCTGGACGAGGGTAGGCGTGGGGGTGGTCAGGTCAATTTCCGTCCAGCGCACGCAGTCCACCGTGCCGCCGCCTGGATTGCAGGCAACCGTGTCGGTGACCCAACCGGAGCCGTTGCGGTATTCAAACTGGCGCATACGCCAGTCGTTGGCTTGAATGGTCTGCCCGCCCTGTTGGGGCACATTGACGGGGAAGCCGCCCGCGCCCAGATCGAAAACGCCGACAATGCTGGGGGAACCGCCGCTGACAGGGTTGGGCCATTCCCATACCCAGGCAGTGGCGCCATCGTAGAAGTCGGTGATGATGTAGTGGGTGTTGCCTTCGGGCCACGTCCCTTGCAAGTAGCCATGCAAGTGCAGCGGTTGGGGGGTGCTGCCGTCATAGCCCAGGCTGAAGGTGACGGGGGTCATAGCGCCGCCGGCGTACATGGCGGCTTTGTTCAAAGCCCACACGCGGCCCTCAAAACCCTGAGGCACGCCGCCGCCAAACTGGTTGGCGCCCACAAAGATGGCGTCATTGCCCACGCCAATATGCGGGTAATCGTGGAACGCGCCCATAATGTTGGCTTGCACGGCGTAGATGTACCAACTGCCCAGGGGGTCGTTGCTGGCGCTGACGGCGGCGCAGAAGTAGATGCCGTCGGCGTCAATGCCGATGACATAGCGGTCGGCGGATTCGTCGTAAACCACAGTGGGATCGAATGTGCCGTTGCAGCTTGGATGGGCATCGAAGAAGCTGTCGGTGGTGACGGGCCCGTACAGGTTGTTGCCGGATTTGTCATAGATTTCTAGCGCCAGGTTGACGACGGCGATCAAATGGTCAGGCCCGGCAGCCATTTCGGGGTCGGGGGGCACCACGCCGCCGCCGCCGCAGCATTCGGTGTAGTCCAGGCTGTCAAAGCCGCTGAGGGGCGTGGGTCCAGAGCCGGTCTGGGCAATCTGCACGTCGCTGTTGGGCGCCATCTTCATGGCGTCAGCCATCAGGCTGGCCGCCACCGCTTCGCTGACGCGGTACTCTTTTTCCAGGTCAATTTCGCCGCGCAGCCAGCGATCATACTGGTTGTTTTCGACATAGATGCCCTCAGGCACGTCCAGCATGTTGACGGCGATCGGGGCGATGGGAGCGTACTGCTCTGGCTGCGGCGGGTAATCGCTGGCGCGGTCGGCGTCGGGGGCCACAGCCAGTACTGCCTGCTGCCGCGTTGCGGTTTCCTGGCCCGGACGGGCAGCATTCAGGATTAAGAGAGCGCCTGCCGCCAGCAATAAGAGCGGCAAGCCGATACGACTTAACTTTTTGAATGACATGACAAATATTCCTCCAAAGTTGAGCGTGACACATGTTGGTTTCGGTTGTCTGGCGATATGAATCAGGTGCGACAGCCGGCGTATCTGTATTCTAGCCAGGAAGAGGTAGGGTGCAAATAGTACAAGGGGGGAAGGTATCCAGGGTTTGTT
>JAGVTM010000424.1 GCA_019136785.1 Chloroflexota bacterium
GTGATGGTTCACGGTTTGCTGGGCAATCTGGCAGTATGGCACTTGCGCATGGTTCCCTTGATGCGCGACAGCTACCGGTTGACCACGCTGGATATGCGTGGTCACGGCTTTACCACGCGCACGCCCAAGGGGTATACGACAAAAGAACTGGCGGGCGACCTGAAGGGGCTGCTGGACGCCCTGGGCATTGAAAAGGCGCACATTGTCGGGCACAGCTTTGGCGCTGACGTCTGTCTGCATTATGCCATCATGAACCCGGAACGGGTGGACAAACTGGTGTTGATTGAGCCAGGATTGGCGGCGCTAGTGCACGAACGCATGAAGTCTGACTGGGTTGGTTGGGACTTCTGGGTGGGCCGTTTGGCTGAAGTGGGGGTGGAAGTGCCGCCAGAGAAGTACAGCGACTTCCAATACTTGCTAAACCTGAGTCTGGATACGCCCAAGTTCTACGGGCCCGCCAAATCCCTGCCGCGTAAGCGGGGACCCCTGCTGCGGCTGGTGAATGAGACGTCATTGGTGGATGACTACCAGGTGATTGCCGGCATGACCCTGGAACTGATCTCCGCTTTCCGCCACCCCACGCTGCTGGTCTATGGTTCCGACTCCTACTTTATGGGCACGTTTGACTATCTGCGCGAAGTCTGGCCTCATGCCCAGTCTGTCACGCTGCATGGCGGCGGTCACTTTGGCCCGTTGGAAGAGCCGGAAAAACTGGTAGAGTTGATGGATGAATTTTTCAAGTCGCCAGACCCTGTGCTGGAACAGGCCGAGACGGGAGATTAATGAAAGATACCATCCTGATCACGGGCGCAGGCACGGGCCTGGGCCTGGAAATGTCGCTTTATCTGGCAGAGCAGGGTTTCAACGTCTACGCCACGATTCCCTTTGCCGACCAGCAGGAACATGTGGAAACGCAGGCCGCGCAGCGAAACGTTTCGCTGCGCATTCTGCCGCTGGATGTGACAGATGCCGCCAGCATTGCCACTGCGGTATCCACCATTCTGGCTGAGTCTGGCGGCATATTTGGGGCGGTGAACAATGCCGGCATCAGCCTCCGCGGTTACTTCGAAGATTGCGAAGATCAAGAAATCCGCCGCGTCTACGACATTAACGTCTTTGGGGCTATGGCGGTGACGCGGGCGGTGCTGCCGCACATGCGCGCCGCCCGCCGCGGGCGCCTGCTGTACATTACCTCCATTGGTGGCCGCATTGCCTCCATGGCCCGCACTGCCTACTGTTCTAGCAAATTCGCCCTGGAAGGCTTTGCCGAATCCCTCTACCAGGAAGTGACCCCCCTGGGCATTCACGTCAGCGCCATTGCGCCCGCCATCGTCAAGAACGAACGCTGGACAGTCAATCGCGGTCTGGCTAAAGGGGCAAGCAACCCTGACAGCCCCTACCACGCCTGGTTCCAACGAGAAGAAAAGCTGGCTGATGAACTGGTAGAATCTTCGCCTACAACCAACGTAGACGTGGCCCACACCGTCCATGAAGCGTTGACCGCCAGCAAGCCGCGGCTGCATTACATTGTGGGCCGGCGGGCGTCTATGGCTGTGCGCCTGCGGGAGTTAATGCCTGGCGAATCATTTGAGCGTATTTTCTTGGGGCGGGCCATCAAGCGCGTCGTCGAATCAAATTGAGAATGGCTGCTCTCCAGTTTGACACAGCCAGACCTCCTGGATACAATTCCAGAAGTGGCAGAGCGTGAAAAATCACACAAACTGCCCCTCCTGGTTGTTTTATCTGCCGTCCTGGTAAAACCTGGCAGAAAGATGGTTGGAACTGCCGGCATTTCCCCTACTCTGTCGTCCTGATCCTCTTTTGCCCCCCGGTTTTACCGAAAAGTCTGCCCAGTAATGATGCTCCAAATTGTAATTGGCGGCTGCCGGGCTGCCTGCCGCCTGAACGTCGCGGTTAGCGGGACGCCTGCTCCAGACGGTTGAGATGATCGTGCTGCGACGTGGCAGAAGCAGCGCTGGCGGCGCATGTTGTTCAAACAAAATGGAGATCATAAAGATGAAACGTTCTAACCAGTTCGATGTAGCGATCATTGGCGCCGGCATTGCCGGCAGTATGCTGGCTACAATTTTGACGCATGAAGGCGCGCGCGTCCTCGTCATTGACGCGGACACGCATCCTCGTTTTGTGATCGGTGAATCTACCGTCCGCCATACCCTGCGCATGGTGCGCCTGATGGCCGAAAAGTATGGCATCGAAGAACTGCATCACATGGGCACGGGGAACAATATCCGCAAACACGTCACCTCTGCTTGTGGGGAAAAGCGCAATTTTG
>JAGVTM010000186.1 GCA_019136785.1 Chloroflexota bacterium
TGACTATTGTGGACGAACAGCACCGTTTTGGCGTAGAGCAGCGACAGGCGCTGCGGGATAAAGGCCCACTCCGCGCTGGCGGCTCGCCGGCCACGCCCCATTTGCTGGTTATGTCCGCCACGCCCATTCCACGCACGCTGGCGTTGTCCCTGTATGGCGACCTGGATCTGTCTATTCTGGATGAACTGCCGCCGGGCCGGCAGGAGATTAAGACGCGCTGGCTGCGCCCCAGTGAGCGACAGCGCGCCTATGCCTTTGTGCGCGGTCAGATTGAGCAGGGGCGGCAGGCGTTTATCATTTGCCCGTTGGTGGAGGAGTCGGACAAAATAGAAGCAGTGGCCGCCGTGGAAGAACACGCCCGCTTGCAGCAAGAGATTTTCCCCGACTTAAAGCTGGGACTGCTGCATGGTCGCCTGAAATCCGACGAAAAAGAATCCGTCATGCGCGATTTTTACGAAAACAGGCTGCATATCCTCGTCTCTACGTCCGTGATCGAAGTAGGCATTGATGTGCCCAACAGCACCGTCATGTTAATTGAGGGCGCCAACCGCTTTGGTCTGGCGCAGTTACATCAGTTTCGCGGGCGCGTGGGGCGGGGGAAGCACCAATCCTACTGCCTGCTCATTAGTGATTCTCCCAGTGCGTACGCCGAAGCCCGCCTGCAAGCCATGGAAGAAACCAACGACGGTTTTGTGCTGGCGGAGAAGGATCTGGAACTGCGCGGCCCAGGGGAATTCTTTGGTCGCCGCCAGAGCGGGTTGCCCGAAGTGCAGTTGGCGGCGCTGTTGGATGTCAAAATGTTGGAACTGGCCCGCCAGGAAGCGGAAGCCCTCATGTCCGCCGATCCTTTGTTAGAACAGGTCGAACACAGCCTGCTGCGCCAGAAGGTAATGCAGTTTTGGCAAAATGCGGGAGACGTTAGCTAATGCGCGCGATCTATCCAGGAACTTTTGACCCCATCCATTATGGCCATCTTGACCTGATACGGCGGGCCAGCGCCATCTTTGATGATTTAATCGTGGCCGTTTATGATCACGGTCGCCCTTCCAAATCGCTCCTGTTTTCGGTCGCGGAACGGGTAGAGATGATCAAGAGCGTGCTGGATGGCGCGCCGGGCATCCGCGTCATGCCTTTTGGCGGGTTGACGGTGGAGTTCGCGCAGCAGGTGGGAGCGCGGGTGATGGTGCGCGGCTTGCGCGTGTTTTCCGATTTTGAATTCGAGTTTCGCATGGCGCTGGCTAACAAACGGTTGGCGCCCGATATTGAGGTGGTTAGCTTCATTACCCATGAGGAACACACCTTCTTGAGCGGCACGACGGTGCGTGAAATTGCTTCCTTAGGCGGCGATGTGACCAGCATGGTTCCTCCGCTGGTGGCGGCAGCTTTATACGAATGCTTTAACGGTAAGGAGCGCGAAGCTTATAACCCACCCGTGACGCTGCGGGATTGACGAGGCGCGCCGCGCCAACGAACCGCGCTCTTTCTGGCTGCTGTGTGAGGTTATATCCAGTTTCGCCGCGCCCTCCGCGTCTCCGCGTGAGTCTATTTGTAAGCAGATTTGTTTGACGGACAGTCTGGAGTTGGCGCTTCTGACCACTGGCCACTTCTCACTGACCACTATTTTCTCAGGAGGGATACGTATGGACATCCTGCACTTGATTGACCGGTTGGAGCAAACGCTGAATGAAGGTCAGCGGGTGTGGCTGACGGCCAAGTTGATGGTGGATGAGGATCGGGTCTATGGCATTGTGGACCAGATGCGGGTGGCGATTCCCGATGCTATCAAGCGCGCCAATCGCATTGAGGCGGAGAAGGATCGCATTCTGGCGCAGGCGCATGAGGAAGCGGATCGTATTCGCCATCTGGCTAAGCAAGAAGCTGAAGACCTGATCAGCCGGGACGCCGTGTTGACGTCGGCGCAGCAGCGCGCTGATAATATTCTGGAGCGGGCGCGGCGAGATGCGGATGCGCTGCGGCAGGATGCGGATACGTATACGATTGAAGTGTTAGCCCGTCTGGAGGAAGATTTACTGCGCTCTTTATCGGTCGTGCGCAACGGTCTGCATAAGCTGCAAGCGGATCAGGCGGCGGCCCCGGCAGAACAACCCGCGGCGGAGTAGGGGAGAAGGAAGAAGGAAGAAGGCGTGACTACTCCTGCGGCAGCGGTAGGCGATAGCCAACAGACGGCGAAAAGCGGCATCCTGGATAGGGTTGCCGGCTATGTGGTGGCGGCGATCAATGACGCCGACGAACAGGATGCTGCTGCTCGCGTGCAGGAACTGCGCCAGCGGAT
>JAGVTM010000088.1 GCA_019136785.1 Chloroflexota bacterium
CCAAACTGTATGTAGAATACAACGCCACGGACGAGGACCTGGGCGTACATGGCGCATTCGATGATCATGGCTGGTCAGAACTATGCGTTTACGCGCCCAATGGCGAGCAGATATTGAGCGTTCAACCATTGTCCCAATTGGGAACGTTGACCCTGGCCGGCATTTTCTTTGAGTCGCGCGAGCCAGAAGTTTCGGAGTTTTCTTTTGCTGAGTTAGAGGCTAACTTTCCCGAAGGAGAATATGCGGTAAGAGGTCTGACCTACGACGGCATGGCCCTGGTAGGAACAGCCACGTTTTCGCACAACATTCCCGCCGCGCCCGTCATTACTGCGCCAGCGCTGGCTGAAGATGAAGAATCAGCGGCAGAGGCGCTGGTGTCGGCAGCAGGCCTGGTCATCGCCTGGGAAGACGTGACCGAGACAGTGGACGGCGATCCGGTGGTTATTACGGGCTACGAAGTGATTGTTACCAAAGTGGCGCACGAGGACGCGCACGGGTATTCGCGGCCAGTGTACGATGTACACGTTCCGGCTGACAGGAACCGGTTGGGCGTGGCCCCTGAGTTCCTGGAGCCAGACACGTTGTATGAACTGGAAGTGTTGGCTCTGGAGGAGAGCGGCAACCAGACCATTGCGGTTGGCTTCTTCCAGACAAATTGAAAGTTGAGAGGCGGCGGCGGGTATGTCAGCCAGCTAAAGCGCCTACCCGCTTTCCAGAAGGGAGCGGTAGAGGGTGATTAGCTGGCTGGTAACGATTTCCCAGGTGTAATGCTGGCGAATGCGGGCGACGGCGGCGGCGCGGGCGGCGGCGACGCGGCGCGGGTCATCTACGAGCGCCTGCCACTGGCGGCGCAGGTCGGCGACGTCGCCGGAGGTGTAGGTGAAGCCGGCGTTGGCGACGGTTTCGCAGTTGGCGGGAATGCCATTGACCAGCACCGCCGCTCCCTGGGCCATGGCTTGCAGCAGCGCCGGGGAGGTGCCTTCAATGGCGGAGGCGGTCAGGTAGAGGTAGCAGTGGTAGCAAAGCTGGTGGAAGCCGTCGTCGTAGACTGTGCCCACGAAGCGGACGCGAGCATCAGCCAGGGCTTGCAGTTGGGCGAAATAGCCTTTGTCGTAAGGATCGTCGCCCACAATAACCAGGGGCATGTCGCTGCGCACTTCGTGGTAGGCAGCAATTAATTGGTGTGGTCGCTTTTCCGGGGTAAGACGTCCCACGAAGAGATGGTAACGGCGGGATTCCAGCTTGAAACGCTGCAGCCACTCTGTGCCTGTGTTGGGCGTTGTTTCGGCGCCGTAGGCGATATAGGCGCTGCCGGCATGAAACCGCTGCTGGTAGAGGTCGCCAATGGCGCGGGAGTCCACGACGATGCGGTCGGCGGCGCGCACGGCAAAGCGAGCCGCCAGCAGCAGATAATTGCGTCCGACAATGCCCCACTTGTCTCGGGCCCAATCTTCGGCGTCCACGGAGATGATGACCTTGCCGCTGCCGCGGCGTAGGGCGGGAATGGCAAAGGCATTGCCCACGCCGTAGAGGTGGATGAGGTCGAATTCGTGGCGGCGCATGGCGCGGGCGCAGCGCAGACTGTGACCAATGGTGTGTAGAAAGTTGGGCTGCGGGCGGGGGATGTACTGCAGGCTAACCCCTTCGTAAGCGGGGGGATGGGTCTGGAAGTGTTGGCTGCGGTTGTAGACGGTGACGGAAATGCCGGCGCGCGCCAGCAAGCGGCTGGTATAGTCCACGCAGGTTTCAAAGCCGCCGTAATGGGCGGGGATGCCGCGAATACCCAGGATGGCGATTTTCATCAGGCGCTTAATCAGAGATCAGGCTGCTGTCTGACCTGGGCAAATAGCTGCACCAGACGGGGCAGATAGCTGGCCGGGTCGTGATGGGCGCGAATGTGGGCCTGGGCAGTCTGCCCCAGGCGGGCAGCCAGGTCGGGATTGCGCCAGAGGCGGGCGATGGCGGCGGCCAGTTCATCTACCTGGCCGGGCGAAACCAGTAAGCCAGTCTGGTCGGGTATCACCAGTTCGGGCAGCGCGCCGCTGCGGCTGGCGATAACGGGGCAGCCGTAGCTCATGGCTTCCAGGGCGATCATGCCGAACAGTTCGTACCAGAGAGAGGGCACGACCACAGCGCGGGCGGCGGCGTATTCGGCAGCCAATTGCGTGGGGGAGAGATGTCCCAACCAGGCGACGTTGGCGGGGGACGCGGTGCGCCATAAGGGCCCATTGCCGGCAATGCGAAAGGGGATGTCGGGTAGCTGGTTGGCGGCAGCCAGCAGCCAGGCCACCCC
>JAGVTM010000244.1 GCA_019136785.1 Chloroflexota bacterium
TTTCTAAAGATTGATCCGGTTGCGTTTACCATTCCCATTGGCGATGGCTTTCCCGTCTACTGGTATGGCATCATCATCACCGTAGGGATTGTGCTGGGGGCCTGGTGGGCTGGGCGCGAAATTGAAAAACGAGGCCAGAGCGTAGACGACCTGTACAACGGCTTGCTGTTGGTCGTCTTATTTGGCTATCTGTTTGCTCGCTTGTGGTACGTGTTTCAGGACGCCGTCATTGCCGGCAACAGCGCCGCCTACACCTCGTTCCTGGACGTCATCAACATCCGCGCTGGCGGGGCCAACATCCTGGGCGGCTTTGTCGGCGCGGTTCTGGTTGGCTTCCTCTACATCAAATGGCGCAAACTCAGCTTCTGGGACTACGCCGACGTGGCGGGTCCCACGCTGCTGCTCGCCCAGGCAATCGGTCGCTGGGGCAACTTCATCAATCAGGAGCTTTACGGCCCCCCCACCGACCTGCCCTGGGGCATCTTGATTGACAACCGCATTGCCCCCTACAACGACCTGGCTCTCTATCCGCCAGACACCCGCTTCCATCCCACTTTCCTATATGAATCCTTGTGGCTATTTGCCGGCTTCTTCTTATTGACCTACCTCAACCGCCGCTTCCGCGACCGCTGGCGTGCCGGCACATTGTTCGGCGCTTTTCTCATCTGGTGGGGCGGCGGTCGCGCCTGGATCGAGTTTTTCCGTCCTGACCAGCCCGCTGTGGGCACCAGCCCCATAACCTACTCCATGCTGCTGGCGCTGGCGCTGGCTGTGGTTGGCGTGCTCGTTATCTTGCGGCGCTACGGCAAACTCGGTAGCAGCGCCCGCCGCAAACAGCGCGTGCGCAAACCCAAACCACGGCGACAGCAGCCTGGAAACTAACTGTCATTCCGCAGGCGACCAAAAGCCCATCTCTCTATCTTTGCGTTCCTTCGATGGTACTCAGGACAGCCTTTGCGTCTTTGCGGTGAATAGTTACCAACTTTCAACAACTTCCAGGCAAAGCCTGCCGCCACTTTCAGGGAAAGATATGATCATAGACGATAAATTCAACACCCTGGCGCTGACCTTCGACGATGTATTACTGGCGCCCGGCCCCTCCTCCGTGCTGCCGGCAGAAGTTGACCTCAGTACACGACTTGCCGGCACTCTACATCTCAACACCCCCATTCTCTCTGCCGCTATGGACACCGTCACCGAAGGCAAAATGGCCATCAGCCTGGCTCGCCTGGGTGGCATTGGCGTCATTCACCGCAACCTGTCCGCAGCCGAACAGGCAGACGAAGTAGACAAAGTGAAGCGCTCTGAGGCCGGCATGATCGTTGACCCCATCACCCTGCCGCCCACCGCCACTCTGGCAGAAGCCGAAGCCATCATGAGCCGCTACCACATCTCTGGCGTGCCGATCACAGATGAAACAGGTCGCCTCCTGGGCATCCTCACCAATCGGGACATTCGCTTTGTCACCCCCGGCCCCCAACTGGTCGCCGAATACATGACCGCGGACAACCTGGTGACCGCGCCTGTGGGCACTAGCCTGGAAAACGCCAAAGAAATCCTGCACCGCCACCGTATCGAAAAGCTGCCCTTGGTAGACGAAACAGGCCGGCTCAAAGGGTTGATCACCGTTAAAGACATCTTGAAAAAGATTGACTATCCGTTAGCTGTGACCGACGACAACGGGCGGCTCTTGTGCGCGGCGGCGGTGGGCGTGGACAGCAAAGGCTTAGAGCGGCTGGAACTGCTGGCTAATGCCGGCGTAGATGTGGCCGTCATTGACACCGCCCATGGTCACGCCCGTTCCGTGATTGACACCCTGGCTGAAGCCAAACGCCGCTATCCCCAACTGCCGGTCATTGCCGGCAACGTCGCCACCGCTCAGGGCACGCGCGACCTCATTGCTGCCGGGGCCGATGCCGTCAAGATTGGCATTGGCGCCGGCTCCATCTGCACCACCCGCATCATTTCCGGCGTGGGCGTGCCCCAGGTACACGCCGTCCTGGAATGCGCCGCTGCCGCCCACCAGCAAAATATCCCCGTCATCGCCGATGGCGGTATCAAATACAGCGGCGACATCGTCAAAGCGCTGGCTGCCGGCGCAGACGCCGTTATGTTAGGTTCATTGCTGGCGGGCTTAGAAGAAAGCCCAGGCGAGATCATCCATTACGAAGGTCGCCGCTACAAAGTGTACCGCGGCATGGGTAGCCTGGGCGCCATGCAAGGGTACGGCGCGGATCGCTATGGCAGCGGGCAGTCCGCCAGCGAACGCAGCAAACTGGTTCCCGAAGGCAT
>JAGVTM010000137.1 GCA_019136785.1 Chloroflexota bacterium
AGCCCCCCTGTCATTCCGAGGTCCTCCGAGGAATCCCTCTGACCGACAAACAGAGAGGGATTCCTCCCCTTCGGCAGGCTCAGGGTCGGAATGACACATGACATAAAAAAAGAGCCTGCCCCTTCAGCAAGTTCAGGGCAGGCTCAGGGGCAAATACCAGCCAGCTCAACCTGGCTGGCAGCCCGGCTGCTCCCCCCGGCGGCTCTGTGTTGATGATGGTCGGCTTGCCGGGCAGCGGTAAGTCGCTGCTCATTGACCATTTGCAGGCGTTACTGCCCGTCGTCGTAGTCAGCAGCGATCAGGTACGCCGGCTGGCGCTGGCGCAGCCTGGATATGACGTTGCCGAAGTGGATGCCATTTCCGACCTGTGCTATGCCGTTATAGCGTGACGGCTGGCGCGAGGGCAGCGGGTCGCTTTTATCTATCGCGGCTCGAAGAGTAATTCCACTACACGATGGCTTCAAGAAGTGGGCGTACAGCAGGCATTTGGTCAGACCGTAGTGGGGTCACTGCGGACTGCGGTACAACCGTTACCGCAATAGATTCGCCAATAGCATTAAACAATTCTAAAACCACTCCATCTTCTCCACCGGATGGATGTGGCACAATATCTATGAGCGTAGCCACATCCCCTTTGCGCAGGTTTTCTGAAGGAATGTCTATTGTTAGAGCCACTTCTTTATATAATTCAAGTTGTGTCATGATTACCTCGCTGGTTTTAGCGTGACAAAACGATAATCGTTATCGTTTGTAAGCTGTATCCATACAGTTACGGCTAAGAGAATACCTGTGGGGCCATGAAGATCGCCCTGAACGCGATAAAATATACCATACTCATTCTGTCGGTCCACAATAGCTTCGTTTTCAGCAATCAGCTTGCGGATGGCTTGTTCTAATAAATCGGGATTTTCTTGAGTAAAGCCAACTTGAGCTAGAAATCCCGATTTATCATTTTTGCGCTGTGGTATTAGTAGATAAAGCGTTAGCTTTTCTCTAGGAATGATTGCATTGTTCGGTATCTTCACAATGGGCATTATAACATCAGGAGAAGGAATTTGATACCTGCATTAGATGCCTATAATTATAATTGCCCCAAAACTAGACCACCAAACAAGTAATGCTTAATATGATGTTCAAGCAGCTTCTTGGAGGTATGAAGGTTATGTTGAATGGTAAGCGCAAGCAACACAGTGCGCAGCTCAAATTCAAGGTGGCATTCAAATGACACAAAAAAGGAGCCTGCCCCTTCAGCAAGTTCAGGGCAGGCTCTGAGCCTGCCGAAGGGGTGGTTCGTGGGCGGGTAGGGGGGTAAGATCAGGCGGTATGGTGGATTGGGTAGAAGTGGTAGACAAGGCTTTGATGGCGACGGCTGGCATGAATGCCGGAAAGACAAATGCTGCCGGCATCCCGGCTGCTCCCCCGGGCGGCTCTGTGTTGATGATGGTCGGCTTGCCGGGCAGCGGCAAGTCGCTGCTTATTGACCATTTGCAGGCGTTACTGCCCGTCGTCGTCGTCAGCAGCGATCAGGTACGCCGGCTGGCGCTGGCGCAGCCTGGATATGATGTTGCCGAAGTGGATGCCATTTACGACCTGTGCTATGCCGTTATAGCGCGATGGCTGGCGCGAGGGCAGCGGGTCGCTTTCGACGCCACCAATTTGCTGCGCCGCCGTCGCCAGGCGCTGCGGCAGGCGGCAGCCCCCAGCGGCGCCGTCGTGGTTGTTTGCCACGTCATCGCCAGCGCCGTGGAGACTCGCCAGCGGCTGCAAGCCCGCCACAGCCACACCCGCCGCCCCGGCGACCTTTCCGACGCCGGCTGGCGGGTTTACGAATTATTGCAAAGCCAGTTTGAACCGCTGCAGCTTCCCCACCTTATTCTGGACACATCCATCGCCCCCCCTGACCAACTCGCCCACCGGCTACGTGACTACTGGCTGGCACTAGAGACAATATAAAGTGTATACTACTAACGACGCTATAATCTGTTAAAGGAACTGACATTATGCCGGCACAGGATTTATACCATGATGCGGTTAAGCAAGCCTTGATCAAGGATGGGTGGCATATTACCCATGATCCCTTTTACATTGGTTACGGTGATGTGGATGTTTATGTAGATTTAGGCGCAGAACGCCCCATCGCTGCTGAAAAGGAAGGGCATAAAATTGCCGTAGAGATTAAAAGTTTCGTCGGCCGTTCTGTTGTGCGAGATATGGAGCAGGCTGTAGGCCAATATGTGCTTTACCGCGACCTGTTGGAAGAAACGGAGCCACAGCGTACTTTGTACCTGGCGGTGGATGATGAAGTTCATAAGAGTGTTTTCCAGCGCGTTGGCTTCCAGGTAATTGTCAAGAAGAACAACATGCGGATGTTGGTGGTGCGTGTAGATCGTGAGGAGATAGTGCAATGGATAGGGTAGACGAATATCGGCGTGTCATTAAAGAGATTTTGAACCGACACTCCCAGATCAAGTATGGCCATGGCGATATTGAGCGGGTAACTATCTGCGATGAGGAACAAGATAGTTATTTACTGCTAAACGTGGGCTGGGACAAAGGCCGTCGCATCCATTCCATCATTTTTCACCTGCGTATCCGCGACGGCAAAATTTGGGTGGAAGATGACTGGACAGAGTATGGCGTGGCCGGCGAACTGGTGGATGCAGGTATTGCCAACCAGGAGATTGTATTGGGTTTCCATTCGGCCAGGAAACGGCCATTGACCGAATTTGCGGTTACTTGAATAGCCACCGGGCTTCGACAGGCTCAGCCATCGCTACGTCAGGCGCTCGCGGGCGCGGGCGCTGAGGTAGTCCATGCTCCAGACCATGATGACGATGGCCCAGGTGGCTGTGCCGGCAGCGTCATACTGATTCAACCCCACCCACAGCCGGAACTGCTGCCCAATGCCGCCGCCGCCCACAAAACCGATCACCGTAGACATGCGGATGTTGATGTCCCACTGGTACAAAATAAAAGCCAGGAACTTGGGCACCAACTGCGGCGCAATGGCAAAAATGAGCGTTTGCAGCCGGTTCGCCCCCGTAGCCATCACCGCCTCCACCGGTCCCGCGTCAATTTCCTCAATTGTCTCCGAGAACAGCTTGCCCAGGTTGGGGATGTTGTTCAACATCAGCGCCAGCACCCCGGCGAATGGGCCCGCCCCCACCCAGGCGGCGCAAATCAGCACCAGAATCATGGGTTCAATGGAGCGGAACAGGTTAAAGGCGGTGCGGAACAGGTTGTAGACCGCCCGCCCGGCGGCGCTGCGCCCGGTGATGTTGCGGGCGGCAAAGAAGCTGAGGGGAATGGCAAAGAAAGAGCCTAGCGTCGTCGCCAGCAGCGCCATCAGCAGCGTCACCAGCGAGAGGTCCAGCACCGTTTTGAAGGCGTCGCTGATTTGCGGCCCCCCCACCACCTCGCGCCAGATAACTTCTACCTGGCCCGCTTCCAGTCGTCCCTCGTCGGCATTCACTGCCATGAGGGGGCTGATGGTCGTTTCCAGGCGGAGAGTGCCGGCAGCGTCCGTCGTGCAGCAGTTCGCCCGTACCCGCAAAAATGCCCCGTCCGAGAATACCCAGCGCACCGAAACGTCCGTGTTCGGCGGCAGTTCGTGCCCCGAAATGACCAACGGATCGCCCACATTGCCGCACGAACGGGACAGCGACACGCGCGCCCCGCTGAAGGCGGAAGGCTCCGTCGCCCCAGAGCCGCAGGGCACAGGCAGCGGCACAGTCACCTTCTGTTCTTGCGTGGGACGGCTGATAATGTCCGGGATGGCAAACGCCCGCGCCAGCCGCAGCCCGTCCGGCGCGCCGCGGATCAACTCTACAGGCTTGATTTGCGCCACTTGCCACGACCAGACAAACAACAGCACAAAGACGACCACGGCTGCCCCCCGCGTCAATAGGCGACGCATGGGGCTGGGGCGTTGGGTAGCTGGCGCGCCCGCCAGGATGCGCTGCCGCAGCCAGCCAGAAACCGCATCCAGCAGCGCCACCACCAGCACAATGGCAATAATGGCTGTAGCCATCGAGGAAAAGCGGTTCAGCCGGATCCACTGGATAACCAGGAAGCCCAGCCCGGCGTCGCTGACCAGACCGATCACGGTGGACATGCGCACGTTGATGTCCCAACGATACAGGGTAAAGGAGGTAAAGGTGGGCAAAATTTGCGGCAGCACGGCGTAGACCACCACCTGCGGCATGGTCGCGCCGGTGGCTCGCATGGCTTCAATAGGCCCAGGGTCAATGCTTTCAATGGCTTCTGAATACAGCTTGCCCAACGCGGCCACCGTGTGCAGCCACAAAGCCAGCGTGCCGCCAAAGGGCCCCAGGCCCACCCAGACGGCGAAAATAATGGCCCACATCAGCGTTTCAATGGAGCGCACCACGTTCAAGATGGTGCGTACCACGTAATAGACAGCCAGCGTGACGCGGTTGCCCGCCATCAGGTTGCGCGCTGCCAGGAAGCTGACGGGCACGGCGAAGATAACGCCCAACACCGTCGCCATGAAAGCCAGGGCGATGGTTTCGCCAATTTTGTCAATGACCAGGCCGAGCGTTTGCGTGGGCTGCAAGGAGCCATATGGCTGGTGCTGTTCGGCGCGGACGACGTGCGTTTGCGTTTCGCCGGGCCCCGGCTGGCTGGTGACGGGTACTGCCAGAGGGACGCGCAGGCGGGCGGTGAAATTGCCGGCATCATCCGTCATGAACAAAGCCTGTACCCCGTTTTCCAGCACCCGCTGCGGATCGCCAATCGGGTTGATCCACCACAACTCCCCCTCAAAATTGGGCAGGTAGCCGCTGCCAGACACCTCAATAAAATCGCCTACCGCAGCGCAGGGCACGCTGGTAATCAGCCGCGGCGAGACCGTCGCTTCCCGCGTGGGCGGCGGCAGCGGATCAATGCACGGCACCTGAATAGGCGTTTGCCCGGTGACGTCGTTGGTGGGATAAGTCATCAACTCCGGTCGGGTCAGCGCCCGCACATACGGCAGCATGGAGGGCCAACTGCTGACCAATCGCGCCGGGCGTACTTCGGTGACGCTGACGCCCAACCCATAGACGATCAATGCCCCCAACAAGAAAGGCACGCCCAGACCCGTTTGCCGCCCCCGCGCCAATTGGAACGCATCCCACGCCGTCCACAGCCAGATGCCGGCCAGCGGCGCCAGCAGAGCGACCGTATTTTTCCATAAAATCAAGCCGCCCAGCGCCGCCACAACCAGCAGCAATCCTGCGCCACGGCTGCGTTTCCCCCAAACAGCCTGCCCGCTGCCGGGGATAACGAGCGAAAAAAGGGCGTAAAGCCAGGCAGGACTTTGGCCCTGACGATTAGATGCGCGCATCAGCTTCCCCCCTTAGTTGACCGCCTGCCCGCCGACAGTGACCATTTCGGCTTCTTCGCCGTACACTTCTTTGAACCGTTCCCGTGTCAACTCCCCTGGGATGCCATCAAAAACGAGTTCCCCCGCTTTCAAGCCAATCACCCGCGTGGCGTAACGGTGTACCAGGTCCAGAAAGTGCAGGCTGCAAATGACGGTGATGCCGTCTTGCCGGTTGAGCAGTTCCAAATACTGCAAAATGGAGTGAGCCAGCACCGGGTCCAGACTGGCTACCGGTTCATCTGCCAGCATCAGGCTTGGCTCTTGCATCAAGGCGCGGGCGATAGCCACCCGCTGCTGCTGCCCACCGGAAAGTTGGTCGGCGCGGTTGTCCGCCTTGTCGCCAATACCCACCCGCTCCAGCGCCGCCAGCGCCCGTTTGTGGTCTTGCCCCGAAAACTGGTGCAGCAAACTGAGCCAGGGGTGGGCGTAGCCCAGGCGACCCGAAAGGACGTTGGTCATCACGCTGCTGCGCTTGACCAGGTTGAACTGCTGAAAAATCATGCCAATCTGGCGGCGAATGTGGCGCAGTTCTTTGCCGCTGGCCGCGGTGATGTCTACGTCGTTCCAGATGACGCGCCCCTCGGTGGGGTCAATCAAGCGGTTGATGCAGCGCAGCAGGGTGGATTTGCCCGACCCGGACAGGCCAATGACGGTCAAAAACTCGCCATCGCGCACGTCAAAGCTGACGTTCTTCAGGGCGACGGTGCCATCGGGGAACACTTTGGTCAGATTTTCTACACGCAGCAAGGCAGACCTCCCATCAATCAGAAGTTTAACTTCTTCGGAGAAGTTGAACTGCTAAAACAAAAAAGGAGAGAGGGCTTGTTTTCCCTCTCTCCTTTTGACGCATTAGAGCGATTATTGCGCCAGGTCTTCGATATTGATACCCGCCTTGCTCAGGTCGGCGCGGAACAGATCATAGAAGCTATCGTCTGCCGCTTGCAGCGCTTCAATCGAGTAGAGATTGTTCAGGACTTCCTTGCCGGCATCTGTCGCCGAAATCTCCAACAGCGCATTCACAATTTGTTCCCGCGTTTCCGCCGGGAAATCTTCAATGAAGGAGACGCTGTCATTGGGGATGTCCGTCGTTTCTGCCAGCACCACCACCACTTCTTTCACATCTGGCAGGTCGGCTTCCACCGAACTACGCGCGTCCACAAAGGTGGCGCCAGCATCGCAGTCGCCATTGTACACCTGGGTGATCACGTTGTTGTGCGAACCGGCTTCAATCGTCTGGCTGAAATCCGTGTCCGGGTTCACGCCATTAGCTGCCAGCAAAATGCGCGGGATAATGTAGCCCGACGTGGAGTTGGGGTCCACCCAGCACATTACCTTGCCCTTCAAATCTGCCAGCGAGGCAATGCCGCTGTCCGCCCGCACCACGATCTGCCCCGTGTAAGTGGTCGCGCCAAACCGCTGCGTCACCAGCCCCACATCCACGCCGTATTTCTCGTGCGCCAGGACGTAGTTAAAGGTGTTCAGCCAGCCGATGTGCGCCTGCCCCGCGCCCATGGCTTCGCGCACCGCGGCGAAATCGGTGCCGACATTGGCGGTGACCGTCAGACCGGTGCTGTCCGTCAACAACTGCGCCAGTTCATTGCCGCTGGCAATGATCTGCTGCGTGTCGCCTGAGGGTACAAACGACATGATGATGGGGTTGTCTGCCGTCCCCAGATCCGCCTGCCCGCCGCAGCCGGCGAGAGCCAGGGCGAACAGGGTAAGCAGGGCTAACAGAACTAACGTGGTTTTCTTGCTCATCTACTTCTTTCCTCCTTGGTAGTGAAACCAATATGCGGGTTTGTTCGCCGTTAAGCGAACGGTTCGCCGTTGGGCGAACGTTGAAAAATGGGTTTTGTAAACAGAAACGCATCTAAAAAAAGCCTGGCTGGGAATCGCGACGGTCGGCTCCGGCCGCCAGCGGCTTGCCTCTTACTGCCAGACCTGTCGCCATGATACTTTAACCCGTTTGGTCGTGCAAATTCATAGTCGCATTCGGCCTATAAATCCCCATGCGCCAGGGAAGGGGGTGGGGGATGGGGGCTTCCCTTACACCGGTTTCAACCAAAGCGCACCGCATACCCTGGACTATGGAGCTACAACGGCGCGAGCCGCCAAAGGATCAAAGGCTACCAGGCTGCCGCCGCCAATGTGGATCAGCAGGCGACCGGGGCCCGCCGCCGCCACCCAGGTCTCGTTGGGGCGGGGGGTGCGCGTGCCGCCGCTGAAGAGATGCA
Organism: Chloroflexota bacterium; assembly: GCA_019136785.1. Taxonomy (GTDB): domain Bacteria; phylum Chloroflexota; class Anaerolineae; order Promineifilales; family Promineifilaceae; genus JAGVTM01. Next base: position 7,621 of record JAGVTM010000137.1, read on the forward strand.
GCAGGTCTGCCGGCATTTCCCCTGCCGGCACATTTACCGCATAAAGCGCCATATCCCGCCCACTGCTGCCCAGCAAATAGGGCTGACCATCCAGAGCCAGCAGACGCAAATCCGTTGTTGCCAGGTTGCGCACCGACCGCTGCCAGCGCACCGTTCCATCCGCTGCCAGCAGAATCAGCCGCCGGTCATACGGGTCCACGTGCGCCGCCAGGATACTCCCATCCGCCAGCGGGATAATGCTGCTGTGCGCCAGATAGCCGGTAGGCAGCGCGTAAGCCAGCGCCAGCGTCAAACTGGCTTCGTCAAAGCGGTAAACGCCATCGGCGGCGTACAGCCATAACTGCCCGCTGGCTGCCACCAGATAGCCGCTGGCGGCGACCAGCGCCTGCGGCTGTTCCCCCGGCAGCAGCCGCCACAAAGCGCCGCGGCTGCCGCTGGTGGTAAAAAACAACGCCTCGCCCATCCTTGCCCAGGCAAACAGCCGCTCCCCTACGTCCTGCTGCCACAGCAGTTCCCCCGTAACCGCCTGCTGGGCAGGGGCAGCATAGGCAAACAAATCTCCCCGCTGCGCCAGGATCACGCCGCTGGGCAGCGACCCGCCGCCGGGCAAGGGCAGCAGCAGCGGCGCGCCATTTCCTTTAGGGGGAATAGTCCATAACGGAGTGAAAATGGGCGGATCGGCTGCTTCCAGGCGAAAAGCATCCAGACGGCCAAAGCGGTCGGCGGCGTAGAGCGTCTGCGCTGCCGCGTCCAGCCACGCCGCGCTCACATTTTTTAGCTCTGGCAGCGCCGCCTGCCGGCTGCCGCTGCCTGTGTCCAGGATCGCCAGTTGGCCCGCTTCCAGCAGCAGAAAGGTTTGGTCAGTCAGAGGGGCGATGGGTTGGCTGCTGCCGGCAGCCGCCGCTGCCCACAACGCCCCCGCCGCCGCCGCCATGCGCTGCTGCCAGATAGTTTGCGACGGCGGCAGCCAGCCGGCTACCATTGGGTCTTCCGACCAGTAGCCGGTCAGGGTTTCGTAAGGCGCCTGCGTGCGTATCTCGAAATGGAGGTGCGGCGAACTGCGCGGCTGGCCGATTTTGCCCACCTGCTCCCCCCGCGCCACGCAGCTTCCCGGCGCAATCACCACGCTGTCCGGGTCCAGATGCCCGTAAAAGGAGAGGATGCGCCGGCCATCCGCCAGCGTATGCTGCACAATCACCACCCCCTGGTCGCGTCCCCAACCCAGCGGTTGGGCGTAAGTTACCAGCCCGTGCCCAATGCTGTAAACGGGCGTGCCCAGGCTGGGCGTGCCTTCGGGTCCCCGCCAATCCTCGCCCGCGTGGTACTTGTCGTACCGGTCGCGCCACACGCCAAAATCCTGCCCGCCGGACGTAACCCGGCGGGCGTCGGGCGGATCAATAGGAAAGTCGAACACGTCCACCAGCCCACAGGGAGCGCCGCCGCCGGGGGTAGGGGGGTGGAGTTGAGCGGCGCGGGGGTTGCCGGACACCATTGCCGGCAGCGCCGTTGGCGTCGGCGTGACGGTTGGCGTCGGCGTCCACGTAGGCGTGGGCGTCAGCGTGGCCGTCGGCGTCAAGGACGGCGGCGGGGTTTCCGTGGGCGTGGGCGTGAACGTGGCTGTGACGCTGATAGCGGCAGGCGTAACTGCCGGCATTTCCCCCCGCCCACACCCCACCGCCGCCAGCAGCAGCGCCGCTAAAACCACGAAAGCATTTCGCATAGTCAGTAGAAAACTAAGTTAACTCACCAGCCTGGTGTAATACCTCTTTTATAAGGTCATCACTGAGCCACAATCCACTTTGCTGTAACGCCAAAAGAATGGGCTTAACCGCTTCCAACCAGCAATTCAGCACGCACGGCCATCGGAATAGTGATAATCTGATACAGCGCAGGTAAAATATCCAGTTGATCAACCAGGTTGAGATACAATAAGGGGGATGTATTGCAAATGACAAGAGGATCAGGCATTAGCAACATCTTCAGCCAGGGAGCCGGCATCCAATTGGAAGGGGGAGACTTGATAACGGCCTAGAATCAGTAAAAACTCTACCCGGCTCATCCCAGCCAGTTGAGCGGCGCGCCCTGATGACAGACGCCCGAGTTCGTACAGTTTAACTGCTGCCAGTAGTGGCAGTTCACGTGCGAAATCATCTGGTCTGGTCTTCAAACTGAGCAGCGGTTCTTCGGGCAAATCCAACGTAATGGTAACAGTCATACGGTTTTCTCCTATCCATGACGGTTGCTAAACCAGACGCCCCAGTTCAAGAAAGGTGGCAGGAATTTCTTACAGAAATTCAATAGCGACGGCTGGTGGTATCCAGACTTTTCCAAACAACTCGCCAAACAAATCCAGCCGATCAAGCGACCATAAAGCTACGGTAACACCCCAGTAAATCGTGGTGATCTCTTTAACCGCCTACCGGCCCCGCAAAGCGAGCGCGGACGCATCGTCCGGCGGCATTAGCGACGGGCAATTTGGGGCGCATCCGATTAAGTGCAGCGCTACCAAAGCTACCAACGGCGTGTTATTTAGAATTACTGGCGGCGCGGGCATGTATCAGATCCTCTTCTAATTCGTCAGGAGACTCGCCAAAAGGAGAGAGGCCATATTGTCCTAGAAGATAGAAAAAGGCGACCCGTGAAACGCCGGCGACGCGAGCGGCTAATCCGGTGCTTAACTTGCCCGTTTCATAGAGCTTCACAGCCAGCAAGATGCGAGCTTGGGAGGCAAACTCTTCCGGTTCCTGTTGCAACGCCCACAACAACTCTGGCGGATATTCGATTGTCAGTGTATTAAGCGGCTGCTGTTTTGTCTCTTGCGTGTTCATTCTTCCCTCTCACGCCGCCGCATAACGCGCCAGCGCCCTGTTCACGCTTTCCAGATCAAACTCCTCTGCATCGAACTCACCGTCCAACCACTCCACATACATCTCATGCTCTGGGTTATCTTCATCTGCCAGCGCCTCCAACATAGTCTCATACCCCCACACCCCGCCGCAATCCTCCGGCGGGCAGGCGCGTTTGCCCTTCAAGCAGCGCGGATATTGGACGCCCGCCTCAACGGGCAAAATCTTTTCCAACAGCACCTCATGTTCCCAACTATCGCCAAAGTCATATTCATACCGGAACTTCTCCCCCTCCCGCCGCACATACTTCTTCAGCCGCGCTTTTCGCTCATTTTCCCCATCTTCCCCCCACTCAGCCAGCGTTTCCGCATCCGTAATAGTGAAGCCCCCGGCCAACTCAAACAGATGCAAATGCCCGCCATACCATCCCATCACTTCCTGCAAAACAAGGTGGAACTGATAAAAAGTGAGATCATCCGTCACCTGAAACCGCCGCCAGATAGGCGGTCGAATCCCCTTCAACGTCACTTTGAATTGGTATATCCGTTTGCCTGCCATTTCTCTCTCCCAATCAAAATTACTTTCCGTTGCCTGTTTTCCGGTACCTGTCGCCCGTTCTCTATAAATCATAACATAGATGCCGCCGGGATGAAACGGGTTTCCAGGTACAGTCATCGTCGCAGCGCCAGGCAACCTACCATTTCGCGTAGTCAAAATAAGAGAAGGACAACAACGCCTTACCCGCTCCCTCAAAAAGGATAAAAGGGAAGGGGCCTTTCCCCCAGAGCGAGAGTGCGGTGTATAATGATGTCGCCCCAACCAGGTGACAGGCACGGGCTAAACCCCCTTCACAATCCAAACGCCTACCACCCGTGCCTGTCACCACCCAACCAACCCGGTGACAGGCACGGGCCAAACCACCTTGACAATCCAAACGCCTACCGCCCGTGCCTGTCACCGCCCAACCAACCCGGTGACAGGCACGGGCCAAACCACCTTG
>JAGVTM010000240.1:0-10065 GCA_019136785.1 Chloroflexota bacterium
CCCCTCCCTAACCCTCCCCCAAAGGGGGAGGGAACTGGCTCCCCCTCCCTCTTAGGGAGGGGGCTGGGGGGTGGGTGCGGTTATGGGCGTTTTTTTCTGCGGGATTTGGATTTGGGGCGTAGTCGTCTGTATCGTTGGGCAAAGACGGAGAGGACAGGGTCATTCAGGGCTTGTTTGTAAAGCGCATAGTGGCGCTGTAAACGCGCCACGTATGCCTTGTCTTGCAATACTTCGGACACAAGTTGCAGCAGCGCCGGCGCCAGTTTTGATTGGGGGCTGCCGGGATTTAAGATGGGGCCTTGCATTCGCTGGATAATGACGGGGTCGTTTTTGCCAAACCAGCGGGCGTAGAAGCTTTTGCTTTCCCAACCGTAAGCAACAACGGCTAGCAGTTTGTTGCTGCCGGCAGTGCACACGTTGAACATTACGCGGCGACAGTCGCAGGTGGGATCGTTGCAGTACGCCTCAATGAGAATATATTCACCGTCGGGCAGAAGCGGGTTGTTTACGACTGTGGCGGAGCGTGTTTCGCTGCGAGCAAGTTCGGGAAGAATTTCGTATAAGGGGGCATAGTGCATAGTTCACCACCGGGCGTGCAAAGTTGCTGTCTTTATACCTTTAGTGGGCGCGTCCCCCAAAGAATCAATGAGACAGGTGAAACCTATCATAACCATGCAGTTGCTATATGAGTCGTTCAATTGCTTCTGCCTTGAAATTTAGCAAATCCTCTTGTTTCATCAAGAACCTTTGCACATCTTCCACAACCTGCCCCCAATCGAGTTGAGCCAATCGCCCCAGCACATGTTTTCGCCAATTTTCAGTAGTCAGAGCGCCTTTTTGCCAGTTTGATTGAGCGAGCGCGCTATTTAACATCTCCAGATTTGGCGCCGGCCACTGCGGTTGATTCAAGTACCAATAGAGATCATACCAGTCGCGCCCTTTGACGTATTCTCGCTGCAATATGGCATGGAGTTTTCCGGCAAAGAGTGACGCCTGGTCGTGGTGCTGGAGGTTCACAGAGACATGCTGCTGTACGAAAGTTGTGTCTAGCCCTGCGTGCGCTGGTGGATTTGTGTCTACCTCTATTTTGATGGCCAAAACCTCTGTTTCATGAGGCGAAATGCCTAACTGGTGAAACAAGCCGCGAAAACGAATGAAGGCGCTGTGGACAACATGGCGCTCGTTCACTTTTATCTCTACATTGTAAGTTTCAGCCGCCAGATCACGCTGAATGGCTGACAGATATTGGCGAAAATTATACTGCTGTGCCTGCCGTTCTAACGCGAAATCCAAATCTTCGGAATATCGGGGCATCCGGTGAAGCAAGCGCAGAGCGGTTCCGCCGTGAAGAGCCAGGGGAATCATCGCGCCTGAGCTTTGTAGACTCTGCAAAACCCGCATTTGCAGATATTCGCGTACAATGGCTCTTTGCGCTTCTGGCGTGAGCGCTGCGGCGATTTGCGCTTTTAAGTAAGGAATCATAAGGGGACGTACCCGGTTAATTCTTCTTCGATGAGTTGCAGGATGTGGCCCAGCGCGCCTCTGAGCTTGGGTCTAGCGGCACGCTCTACGTAGGTTGTCAATCGTTCAACGTCTAGCTGGTCCAGATTTTGCAGCCGTAACGCCCGAATGTAACCTTCGCTATCTGCTTTTGGCGTCAGGTAGATGAGATCAAGCAGAGCCTTTTCTGGCGTGGCCATATAAGCCCACTGTGTTTGGGTCACCTGGCGGTATTCAAACCCAAAAAACAGCGCCGCCTGTATATGCTGAAAAGAGAAAGAGCCGTATTTGTTTTGCTGGTTGCCTGGACGGCCTGTGCTAACGCTTGTTACCACAGCTACATGCTCTGGAATAAGGTCGTAGTGAGATAGAACTGTGTGCAGGCTGACATAGGAACCTCGCGCCAGATGATTGGCGATTAAGTAGCTATGTGGCTGTTCAGACTGATAGGGTGGGGCCAGTGTGTATAGTCCACGCTGTAGCTGAACGACTTTTCCAGCGCGCGCCCAGTCTGCCAACTGCCGCTGTATTTGCTGCGGTGTATCGGCGCCCGCGTAGAGCTGCGCGCTCTCAAATAAGGGCAGCGCTGCCAATTGAGACCAGACTTGCTGAAAATACATGGTTGGATTATAGTTAAAAACGTCAATTGTTGCAATGAAATCATAATATTCGCGGGGGATGCCGGCACGCGCCATCTTTGCTATAATGGCGTTTTATGACAAGCTCGATTATTCCAACTGTTCATCTCCAGCCGGGAGCCGGCGCGATTTTGACAGCAGTTGCTAACCAACAATTTCTCAGTCCCCAGGCTTACCGCTTACAGTTGGCGGCGGCGCGCATGCTGCTGATTGGCGGCTTTGACGAACTCATTTGCCTGGAACACCTGCACTTCGAACCGTTTCCCTACCAGATGAAGGCGGCGCAGGCGGCTTTGCGCCGCTTTCGCGGGCGGGGGATGCTGTGCGATGAGGTGGGATTGGGCAAGACGATTGAAGCGGGTCTGGTCATTAAAGAATACTTGATGCGCCAGATGGTGGAGCGGGTGCTAATCTTGACGCCGCCGGGTCTGGTGGAACAGTGGCGGGAAGAGCTGGCGCAGAAGTTTGGCTTGCAAGATTTCGTGACCAACAGCGACGACGTTTTTCGCGCCGCCGGCGACGAGGCTTGGGCCAGATTCCCGCGCGTCATTGCTTCCATTGCCGCCGCCCGCCTGACGGGCACGCGAGAGATTATCACCAACCTCAACTACGATCTGGTGATCATTGACGAAGCCCACCACCTTAAGAACCGCAGCAGCGTTACCTGGAAATTTGTCAACGCCCTGCAAAAGCGCTTTATCTTGATGCTGACGGCCACGCCGGTGGAAAACCGGCTGGAGGAACTGTATAACCTGATCACCATTCTCAAGCCGGGGCAGCTAAGGACGCCGCAGGAGTTCCGGCAGCAGTTTGTGGTGAAGGGCGACCCGCATTCGCCCAAGAATCGCGGGTTGCTGCGTGAACTGCTGGCGGACGTGATGATCCGCCACAGCCGCGGGCAGGTAAACGTGAAGTTGCCGCCGCGTCGCGCCCACACGGTGCGCCTGGCTCTGTCGCCGGCGGAGCGCACTCTGTACCAGAACGTCAGCGGCTTTGTGCGGCAGGCGTTGCAAGAAGGGCGGGACAGCGGCGCGCGCAAATTGACGCTGGGTATTTTGCAGCGGGAGATTGGCAGCAGCGCCCTGGCGGCGGCGCATACGCTGCGCCGAATTGCCGGCCACCCCGTCTGGAAAGGATATAAGGCGCGCCTGCTGGCGCTGGCGGAAGAAGCCGCTGCCGTGGCGGATTGGGCTAAGGCGGACGCCTTGCTGAAAATCTTGCACACTGCCAGGCAGGACAAGGTACTCATTTTCACCCATTTTCAAGCCACGCTGGAGGCGCTGGCGCAGCGGTTGGAAAATGCCGGCATCGAATACATCCCCTACCACGGCGGCCTCACCATTGCCCAAAAAGATGATGCCATTCGCCGCTTTGAAGCGGAGGGGCGCGTGCTTCTGTCTACGGAGGCGGCGGGCGAAGGGCGCAACTTGCAGTTTTGCCACATCATGGTCAACTTCGACCTGCCCTGGAACCCGCAGCGCATTGAGCAGCGCGTGGGGCGCATTCATCGCGTGGGCCAGAACCGGCAGGTAGAGATCTTCAACCTGTCTGCGCAAGGTACGATTGAGGATTACCTGCTCAATATTCTGGATCGCAAGCTGAACCTGTTTGAACTGGTGATTGGCGAAATGGAGATGATTTTGGGCTACCTGACGCAAGAGCAGGACTTTGAGGAGATGCTATTGGAAGTGTGGCTGCAAAGCGACGATGAGAATAAGCTGGCGGTGAGCATGGATGAACTGGGGGATCGCTTGTTGGTTGCCCGCGACACCATGCGGCGTATTCAGACTTTTGATGACACCCTGTTTGGCGAGGACTTCACGGCGTGAGCGAGTTGGAGAAATTCGTTCTGGGTTATCTGCAAGAAGTGGGCGGCATCGTGGAACCGCCGGCTTATGGCATTTATGAGGCGCTGCTGCCGGAACCGGTAGCAGCCCGCTGGCGCGTGCCGGCATATTTGCAATTAGCCTTTACGGACACTGAGCGCGAAGCCACTGTCCTGAGCTATAACCATCCCCTGGTAGAGGAGATGGTACAGGAAGTCAGCGACCGTTCTGCTTCCAGCCTGCTCTACATCAATAACCTGCGTCTGGACAAAACGGGTATAGATGACCTGGCTACCAAAAGCTGGGTCGTGCTTAATGCCCGCGCCCAGCCGCAGCACCGGTCAGCCCTGGCCCGCGTGCGCAGCACTTATGTACGTTTCAACTTCAAGGCAGCCATTCTCAGCGACGAAAAGCAGGAGCGGCTGGTATCCTTGCTGATGGATGCGCATACGGGCAGTCGCGTCCCCGATTCCAGCCTGATTGAACTGCGCGCTTCGGCTGTTGCCCCCGATTCTACCCTGGCGTCCTTACCGGACGCGCCGCTGCGCTGGCGACCTAAAAATGGTTCGCCGTTAAAGAATCCTCTGGACGAAGCCACGCTTTCGGCTTTGCTGCGCCGCGCGGAGACGGCTGTGCTGAAAGAGATGCAGGCGGATCTGGATGCCCTGAAGACGCGCATGGCTCGCTTCCGCCAGCTTGACGAGGCCCGCCTGACGGATTATTACGACACGCTGGAAAAGGATTTGCAGGGCCGGCTGCTCATGGCTTCGACAGAACGGCAGGCGGGGCTGCAAGATAAGCTGGCGGCAGTGCTGGCGGAACGCCGCCACAAGCTGGCGGACCTGGCGGAGCGTTACCAGGTGCATATCAATCTGACGCTGCTCAATGCGCTGGTGATCCAGCAGCCCAAACTGATCCAGGGGATGCAAATAGCCAACCGCAGCGCCCAGGCAAACGTCTATGCGGTGTGGGATTCGCTGCTGAACCAGTTGGAGCCGTTGTATTGCCAGGTCTGTGGGGAGGCAGGCGAGCGCCTGTACCTGTGCCAGAATGGTCATCTGGCGCACGAAAGCTGCCTGGCGCCAGCCTGTATTGATTGCAAGCGGGTTTTCTGCGGCGACTGCGCGGCGGAAGTAGGCGTGTGCGACGTTTGCCAAAAGCCGTTGTGCCGGCACAGTCAGGTGACCTGCCGCCAATGTGGTCGCCATACGTGCCAGGCGCATTTGGGGCTGTGCCATGCGGCTGAGGGCCAGCCTGTTGCTTTGACCGCCGCCGCGCCGCCCGAACCGCCGCCGCCCCAACCAGAGCCGCTGCCGCCATCTTCCCGCCAGAGCCGCACCAAAACGCCGCTGCCGAAACCAAAGCCCAGGCCTGCCGCCAGAGCAGCGCCAGCCGTCACCGCCGGGCCAAAAGTGCTGAGTATGGAAGTGCTTATGAATTTCGATACAGTGGCGGCTTATTTGCTAGGCAAACACGGGCGAGAACTGGCCGTGCGCGCCTGGAAACTGATGCCCGAAGACGGGGGGATTTTGCGGAACTGTCGCTGCGAGAAGGGGGATCGCTGCCGCGCCAATGGCATGATCTTGAGACCCAGGGATGCCAGCTTCATTGAAAGGCAGATTCAGGACGAACTGTTCGCTTTTGCTGCTGAATATGGCTTCCCTATCAAGAAAATTCATTACAATCGCGTGTCACCATCGGGCGGCGACTCATACCCCATTGCCCGTCTGGAGTTGGTGGGTCTGTGGAAAAACGAGACGGCTCTGAACAAAGCGCGCCAGGCTTTTGACCTCTTGTGAGAGGGGGCTGTCAGGTCTTACTCATCCTCCTGCTGCCGATCGGCGGGGATGTAGGGAATGAGGCCTTTGTCGTAGGCAATTTCCTGCATGTAGCGAGGTAGACTGCGGGCATCCATTATCAAACCATCCACGGTGATGTACCAGGCCATGGGATTGCGGCCCATCCGGCTGGGCAGAGTCCAGCGGGGTTCCATCAGCCCGATGCCCAGCAGGTCGCGGATTTCTTTTGACTTGCTGGCCGGGCTGCTTTTGCCCACGCCAAAATAGTCGCTGATGTCGGGGACTGATGTATGCGGCGTCTGGGAGCGGTCAAAGGCGAAATTGACCGTTCCAATGACGTGAACAATGCCGGCAGCCCAACCGTTGGCCCGCCCACTGAGCAGCGGCGATGGACGTTTGCGGCATAAGTGGGCGGTTAGCTGCCGGCACATGTCGCCATACTCTTCGTTCAGTTTTGCCTGGCAAAAAGCATCCGTCAGCGCCGTAATGGTTGCATACTTTTCCTGCATGGTCTTGGGAACAGAATATGGGTCCTTCATTGTTTCTCCTGTGTTAAACCCCCTCCCTGGCCCTCCCCCTCCCTGACCCTCCCCCTAAAGGGGGAGGGAACTACTCCCCCGCCCTTACTGGGTGGGGGCCGGGGGGTGGGTCAGCCTAAACGCTGTCACTCTAATTGTATCATACTTATGGCGCGCGGCGGCGAGTGAGGGCCAGAATGCCGGCAATCACGCCGCTCAAACCGAGCAGCCAAAACCCTATTGGCGGCGGCGCCGCAGGGACGATGGTTGGCGGGACGGCAGCAGTCGCTGCGGCGGCCGTGGGCGACGCGGCGCGGGCAGTAGGCGGCGCGGGAGGCAGCGTGCTGGCGGGGATGGGCTGCACCACCGCCGTGGGCAGCGGCGGGGCAGTGGGGGCAGGCGTGGCGGTGGGGCGGGGCAGCGCTTCCACCAGATAACGCGGCGGGCCGCCAATAATGCACTCGCTGCCGCAGCGGGCGCCTGCCAGGGGAATCAGGTAGTTGCCATTGATGGCGGCGACGGGCTGCGTTTGACCGGAAAGGTCAATCAAGATGGCCCCAGGCGCACCCGCCAACGCTGCCGGCGCTGCCGCCAGCGTCCCCTGCTGCCCGCGCGCCCATAAGACGTGCACCAATCGCTCCGGCTGGCGAAAGGTGACGCGGTGGTAGGCGGGCTGGCTGTCCAAGCTGACCTGGGTGAAGCCGCCAAGAAGCTGCGTCATTTGCTGGTAGGCGGCGTATGCCGGGCGGGGGGTCAGGTCGGCGCGCAGCAAGCCAAAAGGTTCAGAACCAGGCGTCGCCAGCACGTCGCTGAACTTGTAAACGCCTATGCGCGCCGCGCCGGCGGCAAACCCCAGGGCGTGCGCCTGCACCAGAAACCAGGCTTGCTGATCCAGGCTGACGTCAAATTCGGGGCGGGTCACGGGCCAGGCCGGGTCTTGATTGGGAGGGGCGTTGGTCTCATTGATCCAGATGGGTTTGTCCAGGCTAAACTGCCGCTGGATGGCGTCCAGGTTGGCCACAATGGGCAGCGCCGTCTCGCTGCGAAAGTAGATGTGCAGCGAGATAACGTCGAAGTAAAAGTGATGATCGGCGGCGGATGGGTCGGCGGCGGCGGTTTCCAACAGTCGCTGTAAATATTGGGGCTGCCCGGCCAGTTCATCGTGCCAGTAGGTGAGGCCCGCCAGGTGAATGACTGCCTGCGGGTCGGTCTCTTTCATGACCAGGTAGGCGACTTTGAGCAGGCGGTAGTAGTCGCTGACGCTGCCGGCAAACTCATACCCATGTACCCCGGCGGCAATGTCCGGTTCGTTCCAGATGATCCAGTGATGCACGCCGCGCGGACCATAGTAGGCGGCAATGCGGCGCACGTAGTTAGCCCACAGATTGCCTGAATGGTCGGGAGGCAGGTAGAGACCACGGGGGATGCCGGCATTTTCTACCCCATCCGTAGCCCACCCTGGCGTTTGCTTCAACACCCCCACCACTTCGCGCCCCTGCGCCTGCGCCGCCGCCAGCCACTCCTCCAGCACGTGCAGCGTGTTCCAATCTTGAGGCCCGCTGGGCTGGATTTCGCGCCAGTAAAACAAGATGCGCTCCCAGCCAATGCCGGCAGCGGCAGCGGCGTCGGGCGCCCAAAATGCCTCCACTGCGCCAAAACGAGGGTCAGGCGTGGCGCGGGCATCTCTGCCCGCGCTCTGGTCGGGAGGCGTGATGGGCGGCGATTGAGCGGCGGCGGGGAAGGCGGCGGCTGCCCAGGCAATAAGACAAAGGGCGATTAGCCGTGCGGACATCGTTAACTTCGCGGACATACGTTACAATAATAGCATAGCTGTAAAAATATCTGCCAGAAGATTACAAACATCTTCAAGATTTTTGTAATCTCGCAGTCTACCGCTTACTTTGTCAGGCATCACACATCCGCGCGGAGCCGCTCCTCTGTTTTGTTCTTCACCCTGGTGGCAGCGCACCTGCGCGTCAGGAGACGTTTATCATGCGAAGAAAGCCTTCCCTCTTTATGATGAGCGCGTTGGCTCTGTTAACGGTCGGCGTGCTGTCTTTTGGTCTTTTCCGGCAGCAGCAGACGGTAGCCGACGCCGCCCTGCCGCCAGGGCACCCCTCTGTGCCCGATAACGCTGCTGCCAATTCCTGGCTGGCATGGCTGGCAGCCAACGATGTATTCCTGCCTTTTTTACGCGGCGGCGGCGACCCGCCGCGGGTGGCGACGACGGCAAATGATTTTTATCTGCCAGGCACCCAGCCGGGCATGTTGGAAGATGAGATTACCGATCCAGCCACCTGCGGCGGCGGCTGTCATTTGGGCTACAACCCGCCTGACCCAACGATGGAAACAATGTACACCTGGCAGGGCAGCATGATGGCGCAATCGGCGCGCGATCCCCTCTTTTACGCGGCGTTGGATATTGCCAATGCCGATGCTGCGGGTGTGGGCGAGTTTTGTCTGCGCTGCCACACGCCGCGCGCCTGGCTCAATGGGCGAGCGGTTAGCGATGGTTCTGGTCTGGTGGGCGCGGATTACGATGGGGTGCAATGTGAAGTGTGCCATCGCCTGGTGGACCCCGTGTATGAGGCGGAAAACCCGGCGCGGGACGTGGAGGTGCTGGCGGCGCTGCCTGACGTGCCCACTGTTTTTGGCAGCGGGGCCATTGTGGTGGATCCGCTGGATGAACGACGCGGGCCGTTTGATCTGCAAGAGGATTGGCAGATCAATCCGCACAGCATCCTGGGGCTGGACTGGCCCTGGCAGTCCCCGTTCCACACCGATTCCGCGCTGTGTGGAAGCTGCCACGACATCACCAATCCCGTCTTTAGCTGGGATGACGACAGCCAGAGCTATGTAGCCAACGCTCTGGACACGCCTGGGGATGTGACGGAAGGATTCCCTATTGAGCGCACCTACAGCGAGTGGCGGCTGAGCGAGTACAATACGCCGCAGGGGGTGTACGCGCCGCAGTTTGGCGGCAATGAGCCGTATGTGTCCTCCTGCCAGGATTGCCACATGCGCAAGGTGACGGGGGCGGGTGGTTCGTTTTTTGGCAACACGGTGATCCGCGACAACATGCCGCTGCATGATCTGACGGGAGCGAATACGTGGGTGCCGCAGACGCTGCCGCTGCATCCGGAGTTTGGCGATGATTTTAGCGCGGGCGAGTTGGCGGCGTTGGATGCCGGCATCGAACGCGCCCGCACTATGCTGCAAAATGCGGCGACGCTGAGTGTGCAGCAGCAGGGATCGCAGTTGATGGTGACCGTCACCAATGAGACGGGCCACAAACTGCCCACCGGCTATCCCGAAGGGCGGCGCATGTGGCTGCAAGTGATGGGGTATGATGGCGGCGGCAATCTGGTTTACACGTCTGGCGCGTATGATGCCGGCACGGGCGAACTGATTCCCGACGCCCACCTGAAGATTTACGAAACGAAGCAGGGGTTGACAGAAGAATGGGCGGCGCAGTTGGGACTGCCGGCAGGCGCGTCCTTCCATTTTGCCCTGAACAACATGGTGGTCACGGATAACCGCATTCCGCCGCGCGGCTACGACTATGCCGCCTTCCTGGCGGCGGGTGCGGCCCCCGTCACCGGCGGCGCTGCCGATCCCGCGCTGTACGCTGCCGGGCAGTATTGGGACACAACGGTTTATCACCTGCCCGCCAACGTGGTCAGCGGCGTCGTGCGCCTGCTGTACCAGACGGCTTCTAAAGAGTACGTGGAGTTCCTGCGCGACAACAACCCGCTGCCGAACAATCCCAATAATCGCGGGCAGA
>JAGVTM010000240.1:10081-15210 GCA_019136785.1 Chloroflexota bacterium
AACATGTCCGCAAAAACCGGCTAAAGCCTCGACTCCAAATCTATATATGGGGCAGACCCCGCGAAATCCCATTGAGCCTTAAGTACTCAACTTTTGCCGGTTTGGTGTTACAATCGGTACGCACAATATCTTCACAAAGGAATCAGTGCTGTATGGCTCGACAATCCTACGCTCCTGTGGCTTCTTATGCCGATCTGAAACGGGTGGAAACCCTGTTGGCTGCCGCCGCCGCTGCCGACGATGTGCGCCAGGCGTGCGCCCGCGAAGGCGCAAAAATTGGCTACAAAGCCTTCTGTTATCTGCTCATGGGCAAGATGACAGCGGAAGGGATGAAGCCGGACGAAGCCTGTACGGAAGCGGCGCTGTTGGAAGCTGCCGGCAACGCCGCCGCCGCCCTGGAACTCTACCGCAAAGTCCTGGCTGAACACCCTGACCACCCCGTCGCCCAAAAAGCCATGCGCTAAGCGACAGAAACCCAGTTTTTCCCAAAAACTGGGTTTCTGTTATGATCGCTGCTGTTTCCCGTTATCTGTTCTTTATTGCCTGTTTCTCATTGCCCATGATGCCTATCGCTGACACTGACCACCCGGTGGTGCACCTGCGCCCGGCGCAGGTGGATATCCTGAGTTATGAACAGGGCTTGATGGCTGTCAGCGCTGTGCCTGGTAGCGGCAAAACGTTCACCCTGACCCAACTTGCCAGCCAGCTTATTGCCCAGGGACGCATTAAGACGGAGGAGCAGCAGGAAATCCTCATCGTCACCTACCTTAACTCCAGTGTAGATACCTTCAAAGCCCGCATTCGCAAGCGGCTGTTGGAAATGGGATTGCCGCCCGTAGGCTTCGACGTGCGCACGCTGCACAGCCTGGGGCTGGAAGTGATGCGCCAGATAGGCGGTGTGTTGGATGGCAACGACAACATCACCGTGATGGACGAGGTGCAGTCTGCTTATTACCTGTCGCAGGCGATTGAAGTATGGATTAACGCCAACAGCATTCAGTGGCAGCAGTTTATCCAGGAAGACAGTCCGCAAGCCAAAGCGCGTTGGCGGGAGGTAACGGAGCAAACGGCGCGCAGCTTCATTCGCACGGCTAAGAACGAGCGATTTCGCCCCCAGGAAGTGGCCGCGCGCCTGGCTGAAGTGGACGACGACGGGCGGCAATATCCGTTGATCTGGATGCTGTCGGGCATTTATACCCAGTACCAGACGATCCTGACCCGCCAGGGCGTTTACGATTTCGACGACCTGATCTGGCTGGCGACGGAACAACTACACCGCTACCCTGACCTGGCGGCGGCGCTGCGCCATCGCTGGCCCTATGTGCTGGAGGATGAGGCGCAGGACAGCGTGCCTTTGCAGGAAGTGTTGCTGACGGCTTTGACCGGCGAAAATGGCAACTGGGTGCGCGTGGGCGATCCCAACCAGGCGATTACGAGCACCTTCACGGCGGCGCACCCGCGCTTTTTGATGAACTTTATTGACCGCCCGGACGTGGTTTTTCGCCCGCTGCCCAATTCGGGACGTTCGGCGCCGATCATTTTCGAGGCGGCTAATGCCATTGTGCATTGGGTGTGCGACCACCATCCCGTGCCCGAAGTGCGCCGCTACACTTTTCGCCGCCAGAACATTTTGCCCACGCCTCCCGGCGATGCCCAGCCGAACCCGCCGCAGGTGGGGGAAGGGCTGGCCATTCGCGCATACAAGCACCGTGAAGACGAAGAACTGCCGGCAGTGGCCGATCTGGCAGTACGCTATTTGCAGAAGCACCCGGAACAAAACGCGGCTATTCTCGTCCCTACGCATAACCTGGGTCACCAACTGGCTGACCATCTGGACCGCCTGGATGCGCCGTATGACAATTTGCTGCGCGGCGGCGTGCGCACGCGGGAGATTGCCGCCGCCCTGCACGCCATGCTGGCGCTGCTGGCGAATCCGCTGGACAACCGGGCGCTGGTGAACGCCCATGCGGCGCTGGTGGAGATTGGACATCCGGCAGTGCTGCCGCCGCTGGCGGCGGAGGCGGACGCCCGCCGCTTTGAAGCCATTTTGCGCGGCGTTTTCCGGCCCGAGGCATTTATTTACCCGCGCGTGGCCGAAGAGATGTTGTCGGCGCTGCCTGCCAGCGCGGCGCGTCCCGAAGACCTGACCCGCCTGGAACAGTTAGCCGTTTTCTTGCAGCGCGTTTTCTCGCTGCGCCCGCTGCCCATTGATGACCTGGTGCTGGCTTTGAGCGACGAACTGTTTACCCGCGCCTGGCTGGCTACAGCCGAACCCGTTTTCCCCGAAGCCGATCTGGCGCTGGCTTATGAACTGGCGAACGTGCTGCGCCGCTGGCGCGACGCGCAGCCAGAGTGGCGGCTGCCTGAACTGGCGGCGCAGTTGGAAGATGTGGCTAAGGGGCGCAAGGCGTTGTCGTTGGGGGGCAGCCGCGAGGAGGGGTATGAACCGGAGCCAGGGCGGATTACGTTGTGTACGCAGCACGCTTCCAAAGGGCTGGAGTGGGACGCGGTGTTTCTGGTGGGGGTGGATGCGGTCTGGATTCCGGGTAACCTGGACGGCTACTTTTTGGGCGTGGTGGATTTTCTGGGAGAAGAGGACCCCACGGCGGAGGCGAACGCGCAGTTGCTGCACTTGATGCAGGGGGATGCCGGCATTTACGCCGAGCGCACCGCCACCGAATCCGCGCACATTGACATCATCAGCGAGCGGCTGCGCTTGCTCTACGTGGGCATCACCCGCGCCCGCCGCTTTTTGCACATCAGCCGCAGCCGCGCCACCCGCCGCCGCGGTATCGAACAGCCCACCGAACCCGCCACGGTGATGGGCGTGCTTTACCGGTTTTTGCAGCAGTATAAGAAAGGGGGTTAGCCGTCTGTGGGCAGCCGCTTCTTCATAAACACGGCCACGTCCCCATCGGGCCAATCTTTATTCGTGTAGTACGAAATATCTACCCCGTCCATCTGGAACCCCTGGCGGCGGTAAAATTGAATGGCGGGCACGTTGTGGTTCTGCGTTTCGCAAACGATGATGCGCAGACCCAGGGCGATAGCCCGCGCCGTCAGCCAGGCCATCAACTGCTCCCCAATCCCCTGGCGGCGGTACGCCTCAGCCACGTGAAACTCCCACACCCACAGGCTGTTGTTCCAGGCTTGTGGTTCTGCCAGCGCCACGCCGACCAGTTCGCTGCCGGCATACGCTCCCGCCGAACACCCGTGTGACAGCCCTTCCTGATAGCGGCGCAGCGTCTCTTCATCCAGATAATCATAGCGGCGGGTGAATGGTTCGGCGAGTGGTACCAACTGCAAGGAAAACTGGCTAATTTCGTCGCTGTCGCGCCAGTCTACGACATACCGGGCCTGGCTGGTGTAGCCCGTAATGACGCGACGCAAAGCGTGAGCGTCCAGATGAGTTAGCGGTGCAATCGTAATCATGCCAGTTTAATGTAGTGTCTCGTCAAGCGTAAAATGATGGATTAGATTGGTTCAATCTCCCAGATTGAACCAATCTATCAAATCATGGTACGGCTGTGCTCATCACAAGTTTTGGAAAATCGAGTTATGACTGTGTGGGGGTCAGCAGGCTGGTTAAGGACAGCGCCGCCATCGCCAGGCTCAGGCTGACAGGATTGAAGGGAGAAATCAGCGCCAGCGGCTGGCTGACCAGGGCGGCGATGCCCATGAGCAGCAGCGACAGAATGTTGAGGATATGCAGCGGGCGCGACAGGCGGGGCCAGAGGAAGAGCAGACCAAACAGGATTTCTAGAATGCCGGCAATCTGCACCCACAAAGCCGCATTCGCTTGCAACAAAGGCACAGCCGCCATGATTTCCAGTTCGCCCGTATGCGGGAACATCAGTTTGGGAACCAGCCCTTGATAAATCCAGATTAAAGCCAGTGCGCCATGAATGACGGCCTGGTATGGCGGCAGCAGCGGCGGGAGGGTCAGCGGCGGCGCCGGCTGCCCGCCGCCGGCGACTGTGGAGAGAGGGGCGCCGTCCGCCGCAAAGTGATAATAATAGCTGCCCCGCGTGCCCTGCCCCCAACCTTCGTCCTCTTCTCGCCGCCCCCCCAGGCGGGCGGCCCAGGTATCCAGAAACTGCTCAGCCAACGTTAACCCCACGCCGGCCTGCTGCGCCAATGCCAGGGCGTGCACGGTGTAAGCGGGCGTGTGCCCGGAGACAAACGCCTGCCACAGCCGCCGCTGCTGCCGCCATCCCTGCCACCAGCGCTGCGCCGCATACAACCAGGCAACCGCCACGCCCAGAGCCAGCCCCACTACGGGGGGCCAGGTCTGCACCATTTGTAGGAAAAGGGAATAAGCGCACAAAGCCAGCAGAATGCCCATGATGTGCAGCCGGTTTTGCCAGGTTCCACGCCGGGGTTGAGTAGTCTTTGCCATGCTTCCATTTTACCAATGATGCGCCAGTTTCGCTTTACCGAAAGCGGCTGACACATTACAATAGACCCATGAGTGTAGATAACCCGTTCTTTCATCGCGGCGCAATCCGGCGAGCGCAAGAGTTCCATGGCCGCGACAAAGAAATCGCCCAGATTTTGGGTCTGCTGCGCAATGGGCAAAGCGTTTCCCTGATCGGCCCGCGCCGCATCGGCAAAAGCTCGCTGCTGCTGCACCTGCTGCGCCCTACTACGCGGGATGCGTATGACCTGGCCCCACCGGCGGCGTTATTTCTGATGATTGACTGCCAGGAATTGGGCGGTTCACCGCCGGAAGAGGTGTATGAGGCGCTGCTGATGGGGTTGTTGGACGTGGCGGAAGATGCCGGCATTCACCTGGACAACGCTTCCCATGCCGGCAGCTACCGCACCCTGGATCGCACCCTCAACCACATCTATCGCCGCGACGTGCGCGTGGTGGTGCTGCTCGACGAATTTGAACTGCTGGCGGCTAACCCCCATCTCACTCCTTACTTCTTTGCCCGTCTGCGCGGCTTGACTACCAAATACGGCCTGGCTTACCTGACTGCCAGCCAGCGCCCCTTGTTCGATATTACGGCTGACGAACAAATTCTCAGCTCCCCCTTCTTCAACATCTTTGTCACCCTTCCCCTGGGTTTGTACGCTGCCGCTGAAGCGCGCAGTCTGCTGGCGGCGCGCCTGCACGACACAGG
>JAGVTM010000534.1 GCA_019136785.1 Chloroflexota bacterium
TCGTAGTTGGAATCTGCCTGGCGATAGCCGACGTAATCGCTGCCCGAACCGATAATCAACACATCGGGATTCTCAGGGTCAGCTACTTCGTAATGCAGGGTAATGCGCACCAGCGACTCCTGAATCTGTTCGATACGCATTTCGGCATAAGGATCGGGCATGGCGTTTCGCGCCAGCAAAGTGGAGTAGCGTATGCCTACCAACTCCCCTGTTTCGGGATTGATGTTCCGCTCCACTTTGCATTCTCTTTCCCAACGGTCGCTGTCGTTGATAGAGCAACTGTGCCACTGCATGGCGTGTTCAAACTCTTCCAGGGCTGCCGTGAGATACGGGTTACCTTCAACTTCCTGTCCGGGCAGGTAGGTGCCTGGCGTCAGGTATTCATAGGGGACTCCCAGCAGCGTACTGGCGCCTTCAGCGGGCAAGACTTCGGCGCTGACTTCTTGTTCGGGCGAACCTTCAACGCGAAATTCTGGGCTGCCCATCCAGTTGGAGACCAGCATAGTGGCAATAAACAGGCAGGCGACCGTCAAACCCACGCGGCGGTCAGCATAACGGCGGCTTTTGCCTACTTCAAAGTATGGCATCACAATGAAGGCTACCAGCAGCAGGGGTATGAACCCCACCACAATGGTCTTGTCCGCCAGCTTCAGCCAGCCTTGCGACCAGGAGAGATACCAGGGGGCTACCACATGCAGCGGCGTCACCAGCGGATTGGCATGGTGTTCCAATGGTGCATCCCAGAACCAGAGCGACCCGGCGGTTAACAGCAAAGTCGCCAGCGCCGTCCACATCAATTCGCTGGTGAGGATATCGGGCATAAAGTAGGTGCGTTCATCTTTGGGCACGCGTTTGGCGGTATCCTCGCCAATTTCTTCGCGGCTAGGCGGCAGCGACATGCCGTGCAGCACCACCTTGTAATAGTGCACAAAGAAGAAAATAGCCGTTAGCAGCGGCAGCACGAGTACGTGCAGCAGATACCAGCGCAGCAACCCGCCAGCCCCGAGTGATGGCGCGCCTTGCAGGATTAACAAGATGTTATCGGTAACCACCGCCGGTGCCGGCGCCGCGGCCCCGCCGCTGATAAATACAGTCAACGCCCAGTAAGCCAGTTGGTCCCAGGGCAGCAGATAGCCGCTAAAACTGAGGAAGAGGGTAAACAGCAGCAGGAAAACGCCCGTGGCCCAGGTGAACTGGCGCGGCTTTTTGTAGCTGCCTGTGACGAAGGTACGCAGCATATGGAGGGCTACCACCAACACCATCACTTCCGCCCCCAGGCGGTGCATGTTGCGCACCAACTGACCCAGGGGCACGTTGCCCAGGATATTCCACATGTCCCCGTAGGCAATGTTTGGGGCGGGGGTGTAGAAGATCATCAGGAAGATGCCCGTGATCGTTTCCCACACAAACATGAATGTAGAAAGCCAACCCAGGCGGAAAGTAGGATAGATATGGGTGACTTCGGTGTGATAGAAGCTGGGACGGATGTGGAACCAGAAACCGTCGGCGTGTGGGCGCAGGCGGGGATTGGGGCGGCGTGGTTCGTCGCCGCGCAGCATTCCGCGGATGTCGTTAATGTTCAGCCCCGCTGTTATGCGTTCCACGGCTTCGTCGGTTTTGGCGATAAGGGTTTGTTTCAATCCCATTTCGCGCATTTGGTCAAGTATGGTTGCCATGTTTTCTACCTTTTCCTTAAAACGACCTCATAGCCTGGCCAGGTTGGGCAGTCGCCAGATCAGAACGCGGCGACTGCCGGCAGCAACGTTGAGGGTTACGGGCAATTACCGCGGAAGGTGCACAGAAGCTCTTGTTTGGGGCCTTGCTTGCGCGCGCCTGTGTCTATGCTGAGGGCGACGGTGTTTGCCGGCAAAACCAATGGCATGTAGAAGTCTTCCTCATCATCTATGGCTGACGTAGCCAGCACGTTGCCCGCCTCATCCAGGGCGCTCATCTCAAACCGATCCAGCGTGCGCGGCGCGGGTGACTCCACGCGCCGCCCATCTAACCGGTACTTGGAGCCGTGGCAGGGGCATTCAAAACGATCATTGGCTGTGTTCCAGGCATAAATGCAGCCCAGATGCGTGCATACTTTGTAGATAGCTGCCACGCCCACAATAGGCTGTGTTTCGTCTTCGGCCAGATACATGCGGGTTGATCCTTCGGGATTGGATGTATCCAGATTGACCAGCCAGAAACGACCATCAGGGAAATTGGCGGGGGTATCGTTAGGCTTAGGTAGGCTGTCTACAGGCACAGTAAACCG
>JAGVTM010000168.1 GCA_019136785.1 Chloroflexota bacterium
AGATTAACCTACCCGTTAAAATAACACGAGGCGGGCACTCTCTCAAGGCTTTTTTCACGGCTCCTTTACGGAAATCGGTGAATTGGCCGTAAACGCAGCTATCTTGACATTTGCCTTATCCATGTTATTATCCTGCATAACAAGCTTTTTTATCAAATTTCTGAGGTTTATTCCATGTACTACTGCAGGTGTATGAAGCGAGGGAGCACGCTACCTTCGTCTTCATCCGGCAGCTAACCCATCTGGGTTGCAATGCCGGCATTCCCTTAGCCAGGCGACAACAAGACGAACGGCGGCGGCTGCCCTCGCGACTTCCTCCAAGTCGTTGATCGGTTATTGCCGCCGTTTTTGCTGCCTGTTGTCGCTGAACACATAAGAGGATACCGTGCAAAATGCTCCCTGGAACATGGACTAAACCTGCTGTTCCCCGCCATCTGCATCCCCCCAAAAATCGCCTGGAAGATCAGGTGGGCAACACCCCCCTGCTGCACCTACAGCGCATTGCCCAACATGAAGGCATCTCCCCGGCTGTCGCCCTCTACGCCAAAGCAGAATGGTTCAACCCCAGCGGCTCTATCAAAGACCGCCCGGCTCTAAACATCATCCGCACAGCCGAAGCCAACGGCGACCTGCGCCCTGGCATGACCCTGCTAGACTCTACCTCTGGCAATATGGGCATCGCCTACGCCATGCTGGGGGCTGCCCGCGGCTGCCGCGTCAAGCTCACCTTGCCCGCCAACGCCAGCCCCGAACGCATCGCCATCCTGCGCGCCTACGGCGCCGAACTGGTACTCACCGACCCGTTAGAAGGGTCTGACGGAGCCATTATCGCCGCCCGCAGCCTGGCTGCCGCCGGCGACGCCCAAACCTACTATGCCAACCAGTATGACAACCCGGCTAACTGGCAAGCCCACTACTTCACCACGGGCAACGAAATCTGGGAACAAACTGGCGGTGAAATCACCCACTTTGTGGCTACGCTAGGAACCAGCGGCACCTTCACAGGCACAACCCGCCGCCTGAGACAATTGAATCCCCAAATTCAATGTATATCCCTGCAGCCAGATGGCCCGTTTCACGGTCTGGAAGGGCTGAAACACATGCCCACAGCCATCCAGCCAGGCATTTACGACCCCCAAGCCGCCGATGCAGAAGCCAGCGTGCGCACGGAACACGCCTACCGCCTGGCGCGCGACCTGGCGCGCATTGAAGGGCTGTTTGTGGGCGTTTCGTCTGCCGCCGCCGTCGTTGGCGCGCTGGAAGTTGCCCGCCAGCTTGATCACGGCGTTGTAGTTACCATCTTGCCAGACAACGGGTTTAAGTATCTCAGCGACCGGTTCTGGAAAGAGGGGTAGAACGATGCTCAAACTGCCCCCAGCCATCCATGATGCTATCAACTCCCACGCCGCTGCTGCTTATCCATTTGAAGGGTGCGGGCTGCTGCTGGGACAGTCTGGCGGCAACCAGAACGTGGTTGCAGCCATCTTTCCCACACCTAACACCTGGCCGCAGGAGTCAGAAAAGCGTGTTCGCTTCTCCATCAGCGGCGCTGATATGCTGCGCGCCGAAATGGCGGCAATCAGCCAGGGGTTGGACGTTGTCGGCGTGTTTCACAGCCACCCTGACTGCGAGCCAGTAGCCTCCCCACGCGACCTGGCTTGGGGCGCCTGGCCTGGCTACTCTTACTTAATCACCCAGGTCAATGGCGGCGTCCCTGCCGCCAGCCGTTCCTGGCAACTTTTGCCAGACCGTTCAGGATTTGTCGAAGAAGGGATTTCAGAATGAGTGAGGAGTTCCCCATGCGCGGGCGCATCACGAAAATTCTAGCCACGAATCACACGAATTTTCTGACCACCGACCACGCGCCACTCACCACTGTTTTCAAAGGAGTTTAAACCAATGCCTACTATCCGTATTCCTACCCCCCTCCGGCCCTATGCCGGCAACAACAGCGCCGTTTCAGTCACAGGCAACACCGTCAATGCCGCTCTGGACAGCCTGACCCAACAATACCCGGCGCTGCGACAACACTTGTTTGACGGCGACGCCCTGCGCAGTTTCGTCAACGTCTTCTTGAATCAGGAAGACGTGCGTTTCCTCAATGGGTCGCAAACCACCCTGGCGGACAACGATACGCTGATCATCATCCCCTCCATTGCTGGCGGGGGAACCCTGTAGGAGAGAAATCCATGCGCCAACACTCGCTGCCGCGGCAGGTGGACCATGCCGCGCTGAGAACAAATCAGGCTTTTATTATT
>JAGVTM010000369.1 GCA_019136785.1 Chloroflexota bacterium
CCGCTTTGTGAATGCCTTCGCTTAGGGATGTCGTGGGATTGTAATCCAGCAGCGCGTGCGCCTTGCCAATGTTAGCGACGTAATGGGTGACTTCGCCCACGCGAGAAGGCTGCACGGTCATATCCGGTTCGACGCCCAGTTCGGCGGCAATGAAGCGGGCCATGTTGACCAGGGTATTGCCCTGCCCATAAGCCAGGTTGATGGTGTGGTTGCTGATCTCGCCAGAGACGAGGCGTTCCAGGCCGCTGGTGATGCCGGCAACGCAATCATCCACGTAAGTAAAATCCAACACCTTATCCTGCCCATAAACCACAATCGGCTCGCCGTTCTTAATCTTGCGGATAAACAGCGGAATCACCCGCTCCATCCGTTCCAGGTCGTTGTCGTAGCGGCCATAGACGTTGCTGAAGCGGAACACCAGGTAGCGCAGGTCATAGCATTGGGCGTAGGAGTAGACCAGGGCTTCGCCAGCGATTTTGCTGGCAGAGTAAGGGCTTTCCGTGAAGGCAAAATCGGCGTGCGACTCTTCCGTAATGTAGCGGTAGATGTCGCCGTAGACCTCGCGCGAACTGCTGAAGATGACGGGGAGGCGGTTGTGCCGGCAAAATTCCAGCACATTATACACCATCGTAATATTTTCCAGCGCCCGATCCGGTTCCTGCACCAGTTGGTGCACTTTGGCGTGCGCCGCCAGATGCACCACCGCATCCAGGTCGGGTGGATACTCTGCCGCCCCAATGCCCTGCGCAAAATGACGATACGGGATGCTCAGGTCTTGCAGCAGCGTTTCGATCTGGTCGGTCCAGGTATTAGGGCGTTTGTCCACGCCAAAAACAGTGTGCCCCAGCCGCTGCAAATGCAGTCCCAGATTGGTGCCAATCTGCCCGCTGGAGCCAGTAATTAAGATACGCATAGGAAGGTCCTGCTCTAAAAATAGCTCACAGATTCTCGCAGATGGGCGCAAATCAGGCAGAAATCTGCGTTATCGGCGGAATCTGTGATGGTTTTCATTCGCGGCAGCCTGCCGCCCTCATGCGGCTTATGCTGACGAGGAATGCTTGTGTAACTGGCGGCTTTCGCGCCAGGCGGCCCAGGCGAAGCGAGGCAGGGCTAACATGCGCCGCCAGCGCCACGGTTCGCGCAGCAGCCGGTGCAGCCATTCCAGACCCAACTGCTGCACCCGACGCGGCGCGCGCACGGCTTTGCCCGTGATAAAATCCAGCGCGCCGCCGACGCCAAGCGCCAGACGCACAGCAGCAAGAGCCTGGCGGTTGTGCGCAATCCATTTATCCTGCTGCGGTGCGCCGTAAGCCACATAGAGAATATCCGCCTGGCTGTCGTTAATGCGCTGCACGATGGCGTCGTTTTCGTGGGGATGGGGGGAACCGGAGAAAGTGCCGGCAATTTCCAACCCCGGATACTTTGCCTGTAAAATCTGGCCCGCCGCCGCCGCCACGCCGGGCGCGGCGCCCAATAGAAACAGCCGCCAACCGCAGCGGGCGCACTGTTCTGCCAGATGATAAACCAGTTCTGAACCTGGCACACGCTCTGGCAGCGGCTGTCCGTACCAGCGCGACGCCCACACCAGGCCAATGCCATCTGCCAGGCACATCTCCGCCGACTGCAGAACGTCACGAAAGTTCCCGTCCTGCTGCGCCCGCATCACAAATTCCGGATTGACCGTCGCCAACTGGTGCATGCCTGGCTCCGCCATCAAAGTGGCAATATGCGCTAACGCCTCCCGCATCGTTACCCGATGCACCGGGACGCCCAATATCATGACGTTTTTCATTGCCTGCTCCCCGCCACTTCTCGCAGCGCTGCCAACACTTGTGTTGCTGCCCCTTCCCAGGTAAAGCGCGCCACATTAGCCCGCCCCGCTGCCGCCAACTGCTGTCGCAAACCAGCATCCCTCAACAGACGCATAATGCCCCCTGAAATTTCCTCCACCCGTTCTGCCCGCACCAGCAACGCGCCCGCGCCTGCCACTTCAGGCATGGAACTGTTTTGCGCACACAACACAGGCACGCCGCATGCCTGCCCTTCCAGCACGGGAAAACCAAAACCTTCGTACAGGGATGGATAAAGGAGCGCCGTCGCGCCCGAAATGAGGGCAGCTTTGTCGGCATCTGGTACATATCCGGGCAGCAAAATCCGCGAGGCAATGTCGGCAGGCAGGGCTGCGATTTGCGTCAGAATAGGTTGGGTCAGCCAGCCCGCTTTGCCTGCCAGCACCAACTGGTGGCTGTGGTCGGCCTGGCTCACATCCAGGGTAGATGACGTGGATTTTAGAGGCAGGTACGCCATAAAAGCGCATCATGTCGGTCTTGGTGGCTTCCGAATCGGCAATAATTAACTGGCTGCGCCGGGCATTGTGGCGAGTGCTCCAACGCAAATATGCCAGTTGTCGCCGTGGATGCGCCTGAGGGAAGTAATGGTAGCCGAGGTCGTGTACAGTTGCCACGCTGGCGCCACGATAGATCAGGGGAATAACGTGAGCGGGCGTAAAGAAGACGTCGGGGGAATGGCGTTGCAGTTCACACCCCAGCCGCAGATGTGTCCACAGGCGGGGAAAAGGAATAACTACAGAGACGACTTCCGGCAGCGTGGGGAACAGATCGGGCGGCGGCGGTTGGCTAAAGTAGAGACGAAGTTGGTGACCAGCCGTTAGAGCCAGCGGGATCAGGGCTTGAGTCAAAAAGCAGGCATAAGCCTCAGTGCCTGTCCGTTGGATAGTAGTGGCGCGGCTGGCGTCTATGCCGATGATCATATTGCTTCGGTGCGCCGGCTTCTAGCCGGCACAAGCCAGCAAGGATGCTGGCGCTACGGGGTGCGGGCGCTCCATTTGCGAAGGAGTTGCCCATGCGCGAGGCGCACCACGACGAATGAAAATAATCAGTATTTCGCAGGCTTGTGGTGAGCGCAGCCGAACCATGACGCAGATATATCTGGCGGACGGTTAGCGGGGCAGCGCTTCTGACCACTCGCTGCTATTTTCGAAGGGGACAACATGGGCCGCGGCGCACCATCATCAATGAAAATTTGCCACGAATGCCACGAATTTAACGAATTTTTTCTCTGCGTGCGCGCCCCCGCGCGGGGGCGCAGCCGTCAAGCGGCGTCAGCGTCTCCGCGTGAGACTGTTTTGAAGCCCTGTCCCCTTCGGCAGGCTCAGGGCAGGCTCTTCGGCAGGCTCAGGGCAGGCTCTTCGGCAGGCTCAGGGCAAGCTCTGAGCGCGGACGCTGCCGTCCGTCGTCGAAGGAATGGGCGGGTTGCCAACCCGCCCTACGATACGCTGTTTTTCGAAGGAGGCGGTTAGCGGTCGCTGCCAATCACTGTACGAACTTTGACCCAGGTAAAGCCATTGGCTTGCTGCGGCGGTTCATCTAGCAGGGTGACAATGTCCCCATCAGGTAGAATTTCCAGTTCCAGGCCACCCGGCGTTTCGCGCAGATAGGCGCCGCTGCCGCCCGTCCCTTCGACAACGCCGCGGCGCAGCACAGGCGTGTTGGTGGGGGTGGGGACGGAGAGATCAGGCGTTGCAGTGGGCGCGGCGGTGGGCGGGAAGATGGCTAAGGTGGGCGCCGTTGTAGGGACATCCTCCAGAACTTCGCCTGACTCGATTGCCTGCTCCAATACCAACTGCTGCCGGTTGTAGATGAGGAGCCCTACGGCTCCCAGGAAAAAGAAAACGCTGGCTAGCAGGGTAAAGCCTGCCCGGCGCAGCATAGCCTCTCGTTCCAGAGTGTAGAAGCGGACGCCGCCGCGGCGAATGCCACTATAGGCGCTGAGGGCGATCAGGAGGCCGATGAAAGTGAGGATCAGGGGCAGAATAAGATCGGTCATAAGGCGCTGCCGCGGGTTCCTGGCGATAATGGCTGCCCTGGGAATAAGGTGGCGAGAACAACGTATGATAAGGAAGGGGTATGGGAATAGTTCATTTCAGTGAGAACCTATGCCGGCAGCCAACAGCGCCTCCAAAGAAACCGGCCCCTGTCGCAGCAGGCGCGGCGGATCGGTGGTGCAGTCCAAAATAGTGGAAGCCTGTTCCTGGGGGGATGGGCCGCCATCAAGGATCACGGTTACCAGGCTACCCAAATCATCCAGGGCCATGGCAGCGGAGCGAGCCGGTGGCTGGCCCGAGCGATTGGCGCTGCTGGCGGCTATGGCCCCACCCGCAGCGCGGATAAAGGCGCGGGCAGCGTCGTTGTCCGGCATACGCACGGCTACACCATCGTTGGCGGATAAGTTGGGCGGCAGACCGGGTCTTTTGGGCAGGATGAGAGTGAGGGCGCCGGGCCAAAACCGGGCAATCAGGTCAGAAACAAAGGAGGGTACATGGCGTACCACCTGCCACAAATCGTCGGCGCCGGCGATGAGAATGGGGATGCCTTTGTCTGCGGCGCGCTGTTTGACAGTATAGAGACGGTCAATGGCGGCTGCGGAAAAAGCGTCGGCGCCAAGTCCGTAGACTGTATCGGTGGGGAACACTACCAGGTTGCCGGCATGTAATTCAGCCACGGCCTGGTAAATAGCTGCCGCGTCCGTCACAGGGAGGCATAGGGCGGTGGTCGGTGACCGTTCTGTTTTGCTGGTCAAGCTTAGAATCTCCAATAGACGCCAGGAATGCCAGAAGCAGCTTTACGGCGGGGCGACTCGCTATCTATTGTAAGCCGGCAACCGGCCATTGTATGGTAACCAGGCGATCGTGTCCGGCATAATCCGAGTGTAAAGTTATGTGCGCTGCCGGCATCAGGGCGGCGGCAGCCTGGCAGGCGGTTGGGCCTTGCTGCCAGCCGATTTCTAACAGGATTGTGCCGCAATCGGTCAATCTGGCGCTGGCTTGCTGCAACAATTCGCGTATGATGTCCAGCCCATCCACCCCGCCTCTTAACGCCAGCGATGGCTCATACCATTTTACCCCATCGGCAAGCATCGTCCACTCGCTGTCTGTGACGTAGGGCAGGTTGGCTATAATCAGGTCGGGCGACCAGGGAACTGGTTCGAGCAAGTTTCCCTGGTAGAAGGCGATGCGCTCATTCACGCCATGCCGCTGCGCATTCTCCCGGGCCACAGCCAGGGCAGCGGCGGACACGTCTACGGCAGCGATTGTACTGCTGGCAGGCAGGAGACGCGCCAGGCTAATGGCAATACAACCGCTGCCTGTACCCACGTCTACGATGCGCGCTGCCGGACGGGTCTGCGCCCAGTTCAGAGCCAACTGCACCAGCAGTTCCGTTTCCGGGCGCGGGATGAGCACGTCTGGCGTCACCACAAAATCCAGGTCTAAGAAGGGGGCATGCCCTATCAAGTAAGGCACAG
>JAGVTM010000596.1 GCA_019136785.1 Chloroflexota bacterium
GGCGCCTGCCGTTATCAACTGGCGCAGCGCGCCGCTGTTGACGTCTACCAGCCAGATGCCGGGGCGAGCGTTGGCTTCTGTCAGGGCATACCGTTGGAAGGCTATGGTCTGGCTGTCGGGAGACCATGCCGGCAAAACGTGATACGCCTGCGGGTCATTGGTTAAGGCGCGCGCCTGGCTGCCATCTGCCCGCATAATCCATAGCTGTTTGCCCATCACCGCGCCGGCATCTTGCCGGCCAAAAGCAATCCAGTTGCCATCCGGCGACCAGACGGGCCCGTCGTCATTCACGTCTGCCGCGCCGCTTAAATCCTGCGGCGCGGCATCGCTTAAATCCGACCAATACAGATGCACCGAAAAGCCGGCTTCCGTGGTAGCGTAAGCCGTGAAAACCAGGTCTGCGCCAGCCGGATTCCAGGCAGGCGTCTGTCCCGTCTGGCTGGCAAGCTGCCGCGTCTCGCCTGTTTGCAGATGATAAAGCTGTACAGCCTGCGATTGCGGCCCCAGGTAGCTGAGCCAGCGACCGTCAGCGGAAAAGCCAGCGCCTAACCCCAGCCATTGGCTGTCGCTGAACAACGGCACTGTTTGCCCCACAGTTACATCCAACCACCAAAGGCGCGGGGGGCCCGCCTGTCCGCTGCTCGCATCTATATTGCGCTGCTCATAAAGCAGCCGCCGCCCATCTGGCGACCAGACCGGACGATGGCACAAGGCGTCGTCGCAGCGCAGCAGGCGTCTGCTTTCGGCGGCAGCGAGTTCCACCTGCCACAATTCGCTACTGCGACCATCTGGTTGAGCCAGGCTGTAGACGACAGCCATGCCATCAGGCGACAGCGCGTAATCCACCACGTTTGTTTTCTCGTGGGTCAGGGCAAGGGCATCGCCGCCGGCAGGCGAAACCAGGTAGAGCTGGCTGACATCCTGCTCATCCCAACCCAGATAAAGGAGGCGGGGCGCAGTGGTGTGGAATTCCCAGTTGAGGGGGCGCAGCAGTTCCTGCCCGCGCCGGCTGCGCAGACCAGCAGGAACGTACACGCGGTAAGTGGTGTTTGGGGGCAGCGGTTTGTCTGGTTGAAACACCAGGCTGCGACCGTCCCAGAGGGTGCGCCCGGCAGCGGCGGGCTGCATGACAATGGCAGCTACCTGCGGCTCCATCTCCTGGGCAAATGTCACGCGGATGGTGGTGCGGGTGGAGGCGGCGCTACCTTCTGCCGGCACGAGCGCCGTCACCCGCACCCCTACCCGATCCCCGCGCAGGGCTATGATGCCCGCCAGCGTGAGCAGGAGGACCAGGGTGGCGGCGACTAACCGGTCAAAACGAGTGAGAGGCGATAGGCGCATATGGGTTGGCCGACAACTATCTCAGGGCAGCCAGGCGGGTTGTATGCCCACTCTGGCGATTTCTTGCTGCGCCTGGGTGGTCACGTCAATCAGCCAGATGCCAGGCTCGCCGGGCTGGGTCAGCGCAAAACGCTGGAAAAACAGATAACGTCCATCGGGCGACCAATGCGGCGGGCCATGGTGGATGTCCGCGTCTTGCGTCAACTGCCGCGTGTCGCGCCCATCGGGGCGCATCAACCATAGCTGTTTGCCCATCGGCGCGCGCGGCAGTTTGCGGTTAAAGGCAATCCATTGGCCATCGGACGACCAGGTGGGGAACCCATCGCTGACGTTCAAGCCAGCGCTGAGGTTTGTCAGGGTGTTACTATAGACGTCGGCGCTGAAGATGTGAATAGCAAATTGCTCGCCCTGAATCTGAATTTCTGTCAGCAGCAGTTCGCGGCTATCAGGGCTCCAGGAGGCAGGCTCGCCTGTCTGGCTGGGCATGGTAACGACCTGTCCCGTTTCCAGGTTATAAGCCTGGACTTGCTGTGTAAAGGGGGCGTTGTAACTGAGCCAGCGACCGTCAGGCGAGATGCGGGGCGACATGCCCAGCGATTGGCTGTCGGCGAAGACGGGCACGCTTTGTCCAGAAGCGACGTCTGCCCACCACAGGCGCGGCGGGCCCGGCGGCGCGCCAGATAGCACGGGATTGCGCCGTTCGTATATGAGGCGCCGCCCATCAGGCGACCAGGCAGGCGCGCCGCAGACAGCGCCGTCACAATCTATGAGCAACTGGCTGTCGCCGCCAGCGGCAGACATGAACCACAGGTTGCTGCTGCCGTCCGCCAGGCTGACGCTGTAAACGATGTGGGCGGCGTCCGGGGAAACGGCGAAGTCCACCACATCGTGGCTGACCTGCGTCAACTGGATA
>JAGVTM010000504.1 GCA_019136785.1 Chloroflexota bacterium
ATGCGCTGTTCTGCCGGCAAGTACACCTGAACGGCAGGCGTGGGCGCGTGGTCGGGACGAAACCGCGTATAACCGGCGCGGTGCACAGCGGTCCACAGCAGATGCAGCAGCAGCGTCAGCGCCGCGCCCGCCAGAAACAGCCCCAGGCGGCGGATGACGATCAGACCCACCAGCCCCAGCAGGAGAGGGGCTGCCCGCACCAATAAGCTGCGGCGGATGCCCATGAGTCGCTTGTGGTCGTTGACAAAAACGAAAGCAAAGAGGTGACCGAGAAGGTGCATCATGTCCTCAATTGTCACACTTGACGCTGCAATACGCCAACCAGGTGAATCTGGAGCCGCGAGGGGAGCAATTCTTCCAGACGACACATCAGGGGGAAGAGGGGGGGCCAGAAACCCCAGTAGCTGGGATCAGGAATGATGGACAGCGTTATCAGGCGCAGCCCGGTCTGGCGACCCAATTGCGCCAGGGTGGCTGGCGTATTGGCGCGGTAGTAAGCTGGAAATGTGTCCGCGGCGGCGCGCCCATAAAACTGGCTTACCAGCCGTTGTTGTAGACCGGACAGTCGCCCAATCAGGCGATTAAGCTGGATTAAGGGGTGGCGGCGGTGGGGGGTGATGAAGATGAAGCGCCCGCCTGGACGCAGCACGCGCCCAACTTCGTGGAAGTCCTGAGCCGGCTGCTCCAGGTGCTCCAGCACCCAACTGGCGGTCACGCAGTCAATGGAGCCATGCGCCAGGGGCAGGTGATGGCTGGCAGCCGCGACTCGCAGCAGGTGGGGCAGGCGGTGTTCCCGCAGGGAGTTCAGGTCGGGGTCCATTCCGACCGTTTGCGCTGCGGGATGGTTCAGTTGTTCGACCAGTCCGCCGCGCCCGCAGCCTACGTCCAGCCACAGGCTATGTGGCTGCAGGTGCGCCTGCACCAGAGCCGCATAGCGTTCGGTGGCCGGCTGCCAGTCTGGGCGGCGGCGCTGATATTGTTGGCGGAGGGTGTTTTGTTGGTCCAGGGTGAGCATCAATCGGTGTCGCTAAATGATGGGCGGTTTAAGCGCAGTGCCGGCAATGATAGGCTATATACACGCACTCTGTCCACAAATGTGGTAACCGCTTTTACAGGCTCAGAAAACGGGCGGTAACACCCCAGTAAATCGTGGTGATCTCTTTAACCGTCTACCGGCCCCGCAAAGCGAGCGCTTCGGCGAGCAGCCCCGCATCGTCCGGCGGCATCAGCGACAGGCAATTTTGGGCGCATCTGCGCTCAAAATTACCTATAAAAATGGGTGTCAGCCCCCACCGCAGGCGGGGCTGACACTCACCACGATTAAGTGCAGCGCTACCCAACGGGCCAGTCGTGGCGATAAACGTGAGTAAACCGCAGGAATTTTCGCAAACTGACGCAAGAAACAGCAAAAATACGATAAACAGAGCCAAAGCCAGCTAATAGCCGCAAATAGACAACAAATTTTAACTGTCTGCTGCCCTTACACTGACATCAAGAAGCTAATGTGGGCGATTTTGGTGTCGGGTTAGCAGGGTCAGGAACGCGGCGAACATCCTTAAGACAACGTCTAGCCCCATTCCGACGCAAATCACCGCCCGAATTTATCACCTCCTGATGAATTCGACTGCAGCGCAATTCATTTCACGGCTGCCAGATTGAATTGCTGCAAAGGGAGAAAAATCGGAGGAAAAAGGGGATAGATACTAATGTACCGCAATAAATTGTATCGTTTTGTGTTCTTTGTCTGGTTAGCATCGCTGTTGGCATTCCCAGCGTTGTCCAGAGCTTCAGGCCAGATCGAAGCCCATGACCAGGCCAGTCCAGCCATGATCATAGCCTGCTCTACCACGGGCGGTTCGGGCAACGATTGTGGCGGCGTATCGGGGGGCGGCGGCGGTTAATTCAGGAATTTCCTCACCTCGCGCCATAAGCGGGTAGAAGGGGGTTGGAAACCAAGCCGTTGGTTTCCACCCCCTGTTTTTTTGCGACAAGGGGATAGGCTGGCGGGAGTGGATGGGAGTCGAACCCACCGCCGCTTGCTCTGCGCAACCGGCCACTGATTTTGAAGACCAGGGCATCCACCGGGATACAACCACTCCCCAGGTGACCCAACTATAACGACTGCCGGCATCTATGGCAACATGGCAAACAGACTTGACAGCTTTGCCCCCTTTAGATAGAATCCGCTTTACCTTTAACACAACGCTTGACCGTGTGCCGGGATAGCTCAGTTGGTAGAGCACTGCACTGAAAA
>JAGVTM010000405.1 GCA_019136785.1 Chloroflexota bacterium
GATACGCTGCCTGTCAGCGCGCTGCCTGTTGACGGCACTTATCCTTCGGGCACAACGCAGTGGGAGAAGCGCAACATTGCCGACCAGATCCCCGTATGGGACCCGGACATCTGTATTCAGTGCGGTAAATGCGTCCTGGTCTGCCCGCACGCGGTGGTGCGTATGAAAGTGTTTGACCCGGCGCTGTTGGCCAATGCGCCAGCCACCTTCAAATCTGCCAGGGCGCGCTTTAAGGAGTATGGGGATCAGCTATTTAGTCTGCAAGTCGCGCCCGAAGATTGTACGGGCTGCACCTTGTGCGTGGAAGTCTGCCCGGTGAAGAATAAGCAGCAGCCAAAGTTCAAGGCGATTAACATGGCGGATCAACCGCCGCTGCGGGAGCAGGAGCGGGAAAACTGGGAATTCTTCAAACAACTGCCCGAAATTGACCGCGCCCACCTGCCTGTCAGCCAGGTCAAGTATTCCCAGCTTCTCGAACCGCTATTTGAGTTTTCTGGCGCCTGCCTGGGGTGCGGCGAAACGCCTTATCTGAGTTTGCTCAGCCGTCTTTTTGGCGACCGGGCGCTGATTGCCAATGCCACCGGCTGCTCTTCCATTTATGGCGGCAATCTGCCGACCACGCCGTGGACGACAAACGCCGAAGGGCGCGGGCCAGCCTGGTCTAACTCGTTGTTTGAAGATAACGCCGAATTTGGCTTAGGGATGCGCGTGGCATTAGACCAGCGGCTAGAGGCGGCTTCCATTTTGCTGCGCGACTTAAGCCCGGCGATTGGCGATGGGCTGGTGCAAGCCATTCTCTATGCGGAACAGGTGGACGAGGCCAAAATTCAGGAACAGCGGGGGCGGGTGTTGGAGTTGAAATACCGGCTGCGGGAAATGATTGCCGCCGAAGCGGATGCCGCTGTGAAGAATAAGCTGCAAAATCTGCTCAGTATGGCTGACGTTTTCGTCAAGAAGAATGTGTGGATTGTGGGCGGCGACGGCTGGGCTTACGATATTGGGTATGGCGGCCTGGACCATGTGCTGGCTTCGGGGCGCAATGTGAATGTGTTGGTGTTGGACACGGAAGTGTACTCGAATACGGGTGGCCAGATGTCTAAAGCGACGCCGCGCGGGGCGGTGGCCAAGTTTGCGGCTGCCGGCAAGCCGCTGCCCAAAAAGGACCTGGGAATGCTGGCGATTAGCTATGGCAATGTTTATGTGGCCCGCGTCGCTTTTGGCGCGAAGGATGTGCAGACTATTAAGGCGCTGCTGGAAGCGGAAGCGTATGACGGCCCTTCGCTCATCATCGCCTATAGCCACTGCATTGCCCATGGCTATGACCTGAAATATGGTCTGGAGCAGCAGGCGGCGGCGGTGGACTCCGGCTATTGGCCCCTCTATCGCTACAACCCCGATCGGGTGGAGCAGGGACTCAATCCGTTTGAACTGGATTCCAAGCCGCCGCAGTTGCCGCTGGATAAGTACATTTACCGCGAAGGTCGCTATCGTATGCTGACGCAGAGCGACCCGGAGCGGGCCGCCAGGTTGCTGGAACTGGCGCAGGCGGATGTCAAGGCGCGCTGGGACGCCTATTTGCGACTGGCCGGGAACTGACAGTGGTCAGTGGTCAGTGACCAGTGGTCAGTGGTCAGAAAAAAGGTTCACGCAGCAGTCCGCTTATGCGGCAGTCCGCTTACGCGGGGCGCAGGGAGAAAAAGGAAGGAGATAATTATGGACCTGACGACAACCTACCTGGGATTGGATTTGAAAAATCCGCTGGTACCGTCTTCGTCGCCGATTACGCGCCATATCAGTGGGCTGCGGCAGTTGGAGGATGCGGGGGCGGCGGCAGTGGTGCTCTATTCTCTGTTTGAGGAGGAGATCAACGCGGAGAGCCGCACGCTGGACCGTTATCTGACGGAGGGGACGGATAGTTTCGCGGAGGCGCTGTCTTATTTCCCGGAAGCCCCTGTTTATCGCCACATTGGGCCCGACGCTTACCTGGAGCACATTGCCAAAGCGAAACGGGCTTTGGATATTCCGGTGATTGCCAGCCTGAACGGCGTTTCCACAGGCGGCTGGGTGCGCTACGCGCGCGACATGGAACAGGCGGGGGCGGATGCGTTGGAGTTGAACATTTACTTCCTACCCACCAATCTGGACCTGGAATCAACCGAGGTGGAGCGGATTTACCTGGACGTGCTGCGGGACGTGAAGGCAAATGTGTCTATTCCGGTGGCGATGAAGCTCAGCCCATATTTCAGCGCCAT
>JAGVTM010000020.1 GCA_019136785.1 Chloroflexota bacterium
GATGCACAAGCGCACGAATATTCTGGTTTATGTCGTCCATCGTCTCATTCAGCTGCCCTGCAGCCAAGTTGAAAGCCGGGTTGTTGGAAAATCGTGGTCCAAGTGTGCCCGCCGTCGGTGGTGACTTCGGCGACTGCCAGCCATTCTTCGCCGCGGCTGCCGGCATCTACCGGGCGGTGTTCATTCACGGGCGCGCCCAATACGCTTTCGTTGGCGGCGGTGGGCCAGACGCCGCCAGCCAGGAAGCCTACGTATTCATCCAGGAAATGCACGTCGGTGGGCCAGGCGTAGGTATCCATCGGATCCCAGTTCCAGTTCCACTTCCGTTCTTCCCAGGTTTGCCCGCCGTCGCTGGAGTAAGCCAGGCCGTAGTAGGTGTAGAGGAAGGGGGTCCAATTGCCGGCAGCCACTACCACGCCCGGTTTAATCACCTGGAGTTCTGTCCAATAAGAAAACCAGCCTTTGTTCCACACGCTTTGCCAGGTCAGGCCGCGGTCGCTGGATTTGAGAATGGAGTCGTTCATATTAAAGAACAGCTTCACGCCGGAGCCGGCGGCGTAGGCGGTGTTGCTGTCCTGCCAGGCGACGTCAGCCAGGGCCAGGGTGGGGGTTGTGTTGAGAACGGATTGCCAGGTATTGCCGGCATCCGTCGTGCGCAAAATGCGCGGGCCAATCAAATTTTTCGCGCCTGCGCTCAGACCCGTGGTCGGGTCGGCGAAGGCGGTTGCCAACGCCAGTTCATTGACGGTGGCGCTCTCTACCCAGGAACCGGTGGTTGTGTTGGCGTGGGCAGCAACGCCGGCAACAGCCAGGAGAACCAGACATAATAACAGGCTTGAAACACGACTTCTGCCAAGCATATGTTGTCCTTTTACTTATGTTTTACATGAGAATTGCTTTCGTTTCCTAGTAGTCTAGCCAACTCGTTTTGACGGGTTAGGAGTCGGCATCTGACGATGCCGACGTTCGCATCTGAGGATGCGAACTCCACAGAACTTGTTTGTTGGACTAATGGTCGTTTCCTAAATTCAGGCTAAGCCAATGTACACGCTCTTGCCCAGTGCCTCTGCATACTGCCGGATTAAAGCCAGGCGGCCATCTTCTGTGTGATTCTCGAT
Organism: Chloroflexota bacterium; assembly: GCA_019136785.1. GTDB lineage: Bacteria > Chloroflexota > Anaerolineae > Promineifilales > Promineifilaceae > JAGVTM01. Next base: position 1,119 of record JAGVTM010000020.1, read on the forward strand.
TTTAGAAACAGTGGATGTGTGTGTTTCAATCGGTAGCGCTACACTTAATCGTGGTGGGTGTCAGCCCCGCCGCAGGCGGGGCTGACACCCATTTTTATGGGCAATTTCGGGCGCGTCTGCGCCCGAAATTGCCCGTTACCGATGCCGCCGGACGATGCGTCCGCGCCGGACGATGCAGGGCTGCTGGCCGAAGCGCTCACTTTGTGGGGCCGGTGGGCGGCTAAAGAGATTACCACGATAGCAAATGGACGAAACTTTAGCAAGCGGAAATGCTTACTTTCTGATCAATGGCGGGGGCCAAAAATGTCCCGCATTAGCCCGCGCAGGATTGGACCCGGCGCAGGACCAAATGAAAAGCTGTTGGGATCAATGGCGCGACTGAGGTAACGCAGGAACTGCTGCTGGTACGCGGGATCTGTCAGCATCCAGCGCATCAGGGGGTTGATCACAAACGGCGGCGGGCTGGTATATAGCTCTTGTTTAACGCGGTTCACGGTCTGTTTCAACATGGCGTGGCTGCTGTCATAAAAGCGCTGTTGATACTCCTTGCCCGCCTCCAGCCAGGGGCGACCGCTGCGCCACTGTTGGATGGCTTCCGCCAGAAATTTGGTAGCTAACAAAGCGTTGTAGATGCCCTGCCCATCCAGTGGGGATTCGTAATGGAAAGCGTCTCCCGTCAGCGCCCAACCGTCGCCATAAGCCTGGCGATAGCCGTTGTCAATGCGCCGCACGCCGACGATGTCCGTTATCGGTCGCGCGTTTTTTAACATCTCGCGCAGGCGGGGTACGGACTGAATCGTCCGCTGATAGTGGTCTTCCATCTTGCCCACTTTTTCCGTTTCCTCGGTGCGCATGTAGTTGCCGATGATGTATTTGCCTTTGTCAATGGGAATGCACAACAGGGAGTAACCATTTCCCAACTGGTATACCATCAAGGGTTGCGCATATTTATCCGAGTAGGGGGCGACTCCTTCCCATTCCATGTGATAGGAGGCGCTGGGATAGTCGTTTAGCTCCTCAAATGGTTTGGCGCCGAACTTGTGCGCTGCCGGACTGAATCGTCCATCCGCGCCCACGACCAGTTCCGCCGTGAACGTTTGCTCTGGCTGCTTGCCGGATTTGCCGGCAATGCC
>JAGVTM010000069.1 GCA_019136785.1 Chloroflexota bacterium
TGGGGCGAAATTACCCGATTATTTTCCTAATGTCCAGGAACGTGGGAACGAGGGTGTACAGGTAACAAAAAAAACGGGCAAAGGGGCTCAGATGAGTCCAGGGTAGATTGTATTCTGATCTGGGGGCGGGGCAAACTGGACGAATGGGCAGGAAAAAGGGATGGTTACTTAGTTTAGTTCGATTTTGAGGTGGGTGTTGCCAATCATGATGATGTCGCCGGCGGAGACGACAGTGGCACCGGCAACGGGGAGGTTGTTGAGGCGGGTGCCGTTGCGGCTGCCCAGGTCTTCCAGCCACCATTGCTGCCCACGCAAGGTGAGGAGAGCATGTTCGCCAGAAGCGTAGTTGTCGGGCAGGACAATGATGTTACTGGGAGAGCGGCCCATGCTGGTGACGGGCAGGAGAGGGAAGAGGGCATCAAGCGCCGGCGTTTCGCCGCGACTGCTGACGACGCGCAAATAGCCGTAGCGCCGCTGGCGGTCGCTCATCGTCGTTTCCGCTACGCGCATATCCTGGTAAATGATCCAGGCAATCCCTCCCAGAAAAGCCAACAGCAGCAGGGCGCTCAACAGCCGCAGTACAAATAACAGCACCAGCAAATCCATAGGTCAGGTAGAATCCCCCGGAAAGTAGGTCGCGCGGGCAAAGTTACGCATCCCGTTCGTCGTCCAGAAAGGGATGAAACGCCAGCGTCAGTTCGTCGTCCGCGGCGGCGGGCTTCGCCGCCCGGTCTGAGGTGGACAGCCCTTCGGCATAGATCAGGGTGTCGCTGCTTAAGGTGATCACGTCGCCGGTGGTGAGCACAGACTCGCGCGTCAACTGCCCGTTCAGGCGCGTGCCCACACGGCTGCCCAGATCGTATAAGACAAAGCGACCATAACGCCAGCGAATCTGGGCATGGCGGCGGCTAATGGTAGGGGAGTCCAAAACGACGTCATTGTCAGTGTGCCGGCCCAGGTTGATTACGGGCTGAGCCAGCGGCACGTGCTGCTGCCCGTTAATAATAAGGAAGGCGTCCAACTCGTGAATGGCGGACATGACAGAAGAAGCAGCCTGCTGCACTTTGAAAATCTGGGTGGTTTCTTCCTCATCTACCATCTCTTCCGTGCTGATCTGCATCTGGTGCGGCGTCTGGTCGGGGTCTTCCACAATTTCCAGCACAGGCATCAGGGAGACGCGCAAGCCCGACTGTTTCATCAGTTGGGTAAGGTGGCGATGGATTTCGGCGGGCAGGTCGGGCGCCTGGCGGAGCATCTGGGCATAATCCGAAGGGTATAGCCGCAGGCGGCACACGGAGACAATAATACCCTGCTGCTCACGATCCTCCAGCAGGCGATGGAGTTGGGTGGCTGCTTCCAGCGGCGTCAACTGACCGCCAAACAGCCGGCTGAGGGAGCCTTCGACAAACCGCTGCGCCAATTGCTCAAAGGAGGGTAAACGCTTTTTCTGTCCCATGAGTCAGGATTATAGTGTGCCCAAAATTGTCAGTCAATCTGGATTGCAGCATCATAGGCATCCGGTATACTTTCTGGCATGATTGAGCACACTATCCGGCTGACCACGCTGGCGTCTTGCGCGGGTTGAGCGGCAAAGCTCGGCCCGGCCGACCTGGCGCACGTGTTGCAGCCACTCCGATCTATTTTTAACGCGGCGGATTATCCCAGGCTGCTGGTGGGATTGGCGGCAGCGGACGATGCGGCTGTGTATCAGTTGAATGAGACGCAGGCAATTGTCAGCACCACCGACTTCTTCCCCCCTGTGGTGGATGATCCGTATGATTTTGGGGCCATTGCCGCCGCCAATGCGCTGTCGGATGTCTACGCCATGGGCGGTGACGTGTTGTTTGCCATTAACCTGGTGGCTTTTCCCGACAACCTGGACATGAACATTTTGCGCGAAATCCTGCGCGGCGGCGCGGAAAAAGTGGCGGAAGCGGGGGCGATCATTGCCGGCGGGCACAGCGTCACAGATAAAGAGCCGAAATATGGGCTGGCGGTGACCGGTCTGGTGCACCCGGCCAAAATCAAGACGAAAGGGGGGGCGCAGCCGGGGGACACGCTGCTGTTGAGCAAGCCGTTGGGGACGGGGATTGTGACCACCGCCTTAAAGCAAGGGGCTGCCGCCGCCAGCGACGTGCAGGCGGCAGTGACCAGCATGAAGACGCTAAACAGGCAGGCAGCGGCAGCGGCGCAGCAGGCGGGGGTACGATCTATGACGGATATCACGGGCTTTGGCCTGTTGGGA
>JAGVTM010000045.1 GCA_019136785.1 Chloroflexota bacterium
CCCAACTGCACCACCATTGCCGAAGTAGCCGCCTTCATTGGCGTACCTACCAGCCAGACGGTGAAAGCCGTTTTCTATTGGGCCACACCATTGGGCCTACCCGAAACAGAAGGGCGCTTTGTGTTTGTGCTGGTGCGCGGCGACCTGGAAGTGAATGAGGTCAAACTCAGCAATGCCCTGGGCAGCCGCCTGCTGCGCCCGGCTACAGACGATGAAATCCGCGCTGCGGGCGCCGTACCTGGCTACGCTTCCGCCATTGGCTTACCCATAGCCGCCAACCTGGCGGCGCCAGGCGTTTTTGTGATGGCCGATCCATCCATTCACGCAGGCGGCGATTTTGTGGTGGGGGCGAACGATGTGGGCTACCACTTCACAGGCGCCAATTATCCGCGTGACTATGCCATCAGCCAGATGGCGGATATTGCCCAGGCAGACACGGGTCACCAATGCCCGCGCTGCGGCGGACGATTTGCCGCTCGCCGCGCCATTGAACTGGGGCACTGCTTTAAGCTAGGCACGCGCTACAGCGCGCCGACCAATGCCGTTTACCTGGACGAGGATAACCGTCCGCAGTTGATTTACATGGGCTCGTACGGTATTGGACTGGATCGCCTGATGGCCGTTATCGCTGAACTGCACCATGACGCCGATGGCCTTATCTGGCCCGACAGCGTAGCGCCCTATCAGGTACACCTGCTCCATCTGGGTAAGGGGGAGGACGTGCAGCAAACGGCAGACGCCCTTTACGACCAATTGCAGCGGGCGCACGTGGAAGTTTTATATGATGATCGGGAAATCAGCGCGGGCATCAAGTTCAAAGACGCCGACTTGATTGGCATTCCCTACCGCCTGACTGTAGGCGCGCGCGGGCTGGCGCAAGGGGTGGTAGAGCTAAAACGGCGCAGCGAATCCGCGCGCCAGGACATTCCCCTGAATCAGGTTATCGAAATCATCAAAGGTTTGTAGAAGTTCAACTGCTCTGTTGTTCCAGGTGTCCGGCGGCGGCAGCCTGCTCCAGCACTTCCAGGATGGTCGCCGCCAGGTTGCGCGCCGCCTGCTCGCTCAATTCCACGGCAACGCGCGCACCCGGCCCGTGTGCTTCGTTGACAAAATCAATGTTCAACGCATGTTCCAGGGGAGCGTTAAAGGGGTGGTCGTAGGAGACGTTAGCCTGGCCCAGCGTGAACCAACCCCGCGCGCCTTTGCCGCTGCCGGCAATTTCCACTTGCTTGACGATCATCGTACACATGAAACTGCTCCTGCAAAATTTATGTCGCGCGCAGGCGCGGAGAACGCGGAGAAAAAACGCTACAGAATTTCGTCTGCGTCACGTTGGCGTATGTAGATATTTTCCAAGAAAGGCGAAAATCTTCTGCCAGCCATCCACGGCTTGCGCCTGGCGGTAGACGGAACGGTCATAGTAGAAAAAGCCATGACCCGCGCCCGCATACATATGAAACTCATACGTCTTGCCATGCTTTTTCAGTTCTGCTTCGTGCTGCGCCACCTGCTCCGGCGTGGGGCTGCGGTCTTCTTCGCCAAAGAGACCTAACAATGGACAGGACAGGTCTGCCGTGTAATCAATGGGGGCCACCGGGAATTTGGGCGTTAACTGCTCCGGGGACATGACCACGCGCCCTCCCCAGCACTCAACGGCGGCGGCAAAGCCCGGCACGCGGCAAGCCGCCAGAAAGGCGTGCCGCCCGCCAGAACAGGTGCCAAAAATGCCCACGGCCCCGCCGCCTTTGCCGTTCAGATACGGCAGCGCGCGCAGGTAATGCAGCGCGCCAGCCAGATCGCCCACCACCTGCTCATCAGCCACGCCGCCGCCCGCCCGCACCTTGGCGGCAACGTCCTCCGGCGTACCATGACCGTCGCGGTAGTAGAGATTGGGGGAAAGAGCCACGTAACCATGATGGGCAAACTTGCGCGTCACTTCCCGATACCACTCATCCCAGCCGGGCATGTGGTGCACCACAACCATGCCCGGAAAGGGCCCAGGGCCCAAAGGTCGAGCCAGATAAGCGTTAATGAGCTGCCCGTTGGCGCCAGCCATGATCACCGTTTCAGCAAGCATACCTTCATACATATTTGTCTCGTACATCATTTCCTCCTTTTCCTTTGCGCCCTTTGCATCTTAGCGGTAAATCCGTTTTCCCTGCTATTCCTGACGGTTAACGGGCGTGGAGTAACCGCCGTTGGCGTAAGGCGTCATAGATGGCCTGGGAAATGGGGAATTCCATCA
>JAGVTM010000361.1 GCA_019136785.1 Chloroflexota bacterium
GGCGTCAGGGGCAATGGGGTTGGAGGCAAACATGGCGGGGGTGTAGTCCTGGGAGAACTGGAATAGCTGCTGCGCGCCAATGTAGAAAGAGAGCAGAGAAATGCTCAAAAGTGCGGCTAACTGCCAGTCTTTGTCGGCGGCTTTGTTGGCCAGGATGCCCCAGAGCAGGGCAAAGAGTACCAGAGCCACGCCGGGCGCCAGACCGCGCGCGCGGGTGAGGAAGGAGACTAACTTGTCAATGGTATCGCCGCCTATGCCCTGGGCGGCAATGCGGCTGTCCAGACCGGCTTCCAGGCGGAAGGGCGCAAAGACGTCAAACTGCCCGGCGCGGCGGATGGCTACCTCAACCTGCCAGGGGCCCAACAAACTGATGGTGCTGCTGTTCAAATGGTAGTGACCGTCGCCCATGCCTTCGGCGAAGGCTTCGGCTGTGCCCAGGGATTGCCCCAAAAAGGTGAAACGCAGCAGGATTTCGCGGGCATCGGTGACAGGCTGCCCGTCTTCGTCTGCCAGGTAGACGTCGAAGGTGTTTTCGCCAACCAGGGCGGGTTCCAGGGTGAGGGTGACGGTGAGGTCCTCCACCTGTTGGGTGAGGACGGTTTGGGCAGAGCCGGCGGAGATCAGTGGGGCGTCCTGCGCCCGCTGCATGTCGGTGAGGAGTCCGGCGGCAATGAGGATGAGAACGGCAAAGGCGGCTTCGACGGCGACGAGGGCGCGGAAGCGGCGGCGGATAAGCAGGGCGGCAGGCTCTGCCGGCTGATCGTAGATGCGCTGCAAACGGGGCTTGACCCAAAAGAGGTTAATGGCGGCGATGGCGAACGGGATCAGGGCCAGGCCGATTTTGAGGAGCAGGACGCGACCATAAGCAGTGCTGGCGAGAGCGCCCCAACTGCCAACGTGCTGGTAGGAAAGGTAAGCGCCGCTGGTCAGGATGACGCCGACGGCGGCGGCAGCGAGAACGGAGAAGTTGAGGATGGCGTTGAGGTAGAGCCAGGCTTTGATGTCGGCGGGCAGGCGGCGGGCCTGCCAGAGAGCAATGCCCAGGGAGAAGAGACCGCCAATCCAAATGCCGGCAGCGGCGACGTGGGCGAAATCTACGGCAATGGCGGCGCCTGCGCCGCGCAGCAGGGCGGCGCTGTGGCTGACGAGGGCGATGGTGGCCGCGACAGCCAGGCTGAGGAGCAGCCCCAGCCACCATTTGCCGCCGCGCAAGGCGGGGGAGAGGGGGGCAAGCGGGGCGCGATTGACGCCGGCGAGCAGCCGCCAGAGGAGGAGCGCCAACGCCAGCCCGGCCAGCAGGCGAAGCAGCCACATGAGGCCAAAGCGGGTGTTGAGCCAGACGCCAAAATTGCCGGCAGCCAGCAAATCGTACTGGCTGGATTGGCTGATGAGGGTGCTCAGGGCAGCCAGGAACAACAAACCAGCGGCAACCAGGCCCAGGCGCAGGCTGCGGCGGGCAAAGCGATGGTCGAGTTCTATTTCGGCATCGGTCAGGTCGTCCACGTTGAGGATGGGGTTCCACAGCAGCAGGCGGAAAGCAAACAAGCCAAGCAGCAGGGCGGCACCCGCCAGGTTAAACCAGCGAGCGACCAGGGAGGCGGGGGTAGGACGGGGCGCATTGGTGACAACCTGACCGGGGCCGGCGGCGCTCATGTCCATGTGGCCAACGCCTACGCCAAAGGGGAAGATGCCGCTGGTGGAGTGACCGTCTACGGCGGAGAGAACTTTCCAACTGACAATGTAGCTGCCGTTGTTGAGGGGAGGCAGGGCGATCTGGACGCGGGTGTTGTCGTTGGAAATGGGGGTGAGGGGGCCGGTTTCCAGGGGTTGGCCGGCAGCGGAGAGTACCTGGATGCTGCTGAATGCCGGCACGACCGGCTCGGAAAAAGACATTTCCAGGGTTTCCGGGCCGGTTTCCAGGATTTCATTGGCGGCGGGTTTAGAGGCTGTGGGAACAGCGTGAGCGGCGGCAGGTTTGACGCCCAACCACAGCCAGGCGGCTAAGAGAACGGCGCAGCAAATGACGAGGTTTCGGATGCGTGGAATCATAAGTTGCTCTGGCGATCAGGATAGGGTAGATCCAGATTTTCGCCACGAATTACACGAATTACACGAAAAAGAGCGCCTGGTTCGTCCAGGTAGTAATTGTCCAGAAACAAGTTCGTAGTAACGGCTTCAGCCGTCCAAACCGCTAAAGCGGTTACTACGAACCCAAATCGCCAAGTTATTTACGGACAGTTACTTAATCGTGGCGGGTGTCAGCCCCCGCCGTAGGCGGGGGCTGACACCCATTTTTATGGGCAATTTTGGGCGCGTCTGCGCCCAAAATTGCCCGTTGCCGACGCCGTCGGACGATGCGTCCGCGTCGGACGATGCGTCCGCGCCGGACGATGCGTCCGCGTCGGACGATGCGTCTGCGCCGGACGATGCGTCCGCGCTCGCCTTGCGGAGCCGGCAGGCTGTTACTTTATTTCAATGGTAATGGCGTCGCCGCCTTCCAGGTTCTGGTGCTTACCGTTGGCCAGGACGACGCTGATGGTGTGTTCGCCTGGCTCCAGGCCGCGCAGGACGGTGTCGTAGGCTACGCCCGTAATCATGCCATAGGTGGCGTCGTCTACGGCGACGTGCCAGTGGTTGCCATCCTCACCGAGGGCAAAGTTGGTGACGGCGATTTCGACGACGATGTTGTCGCTGCTGGAAAAAGTAGCGCCATCGGCGGGGGAGACAATCTCAATAAGCGCGCCGTTGTTGGGCACAGGCATGTCTTCGGCGTGTTCGGCGCCGTCTTCATGCTCATGGTCGGCGGCGTCCTCATGTTCGTGGTCGGTGACGCCGCTGTCGTGGTCGTCGCTGCCACCGGTGGAAGCAGCGCAGGCAGCGGTGAATGCCAGCAGAAAAAGGGTCAGGAGCAGGGCCAGAATTCGGGTTTGTTTTTTCATGATTTTCCTTTGAAAACAGTGAATAATAGTCAGCGGTCAGAAGCTGCGTGGAGATTCGCGCGGAGGCGGGGAATTTAGCGGCGGCGGCGGGCCAGGTTAATGCCGCTGAGGACGAGACCGATGAGGCCGAGGGCAATGCCGGCAATTGCCAGCTTCTGCACAGTTTGTAAGGCATCGGTCAGCCCGCTCAGCCGTTCAGCCAGGGTGACGCTGTCAGGGGGCGTTTCGGGAAATTGGAGGGTACTGGCGGAGAGGACTTCTTCAGGCTCTAGCACGCCGTTGATCTCGACGCCGGCCACAGAACCGGTCAATTGGGCATCATATTTGCCGCGCACGGTGGGTAAGATGGGCATACGATACCAGCCGGGTTCGCCGGTCGGTTCCAGGTTGCCCAGAAAGATGCGCCCGGCGTAAGAAACCTGGATTTTCAGACCGGCTTCTAAGCCCACAGCGGGCACGCCATTTTCGGTGACGTGCAGCACCAGGGCGTTGCGCTCGCCGACAATGGGCGGTTCGTTTTCCCAACCCGTGACAACGATATAGGGACCAACTTCTGATTCGGTGTGCGCCAGGGCAGGCGGGGTCTGGAAGAAGACGGCGGCTATCAGTACCAGAAGGAGCAGCAGCGCCGCTGCCGGCATATGATGGAACCGTGTCATGGTTTCCTCCTTCAATAATGTAGCGCCAGCATCCTTGCTGGCAAAAGCCGGCTGGAAGCCGGCGCTACGGTTTCATTCCTTTGCTTCAACAAGCTCAGCATAGGCCTTCGGCAGGCTCAGGGGGAAAGCTGGACGAGCCGGTGGAGGCGAGTGGTGGGCAAATGGGGGAAGGTTCAGGCAAATGGGCGGGGCGGCGGGGTGGCCGGGGTAATAAAGGGGGAGGCGTGCGGCAGTACCCCTTCGTGGGTCACGCGCCAGGCGCGCCATTGGGGGAGGGCAGGCGTGCGAGGGTGGCTGCGCCAGATGGCGAAAGTGTGGAACAGTTTGTCGCCAGCGCCATTGTGCCACAAGTTTGCGTGACCTTCCGCAGCCATTCCGTGATTGGCGGTAGGGCATTGATTGGTGGACAGCAGTGAGGCAGCTACGACGCTCAGGGTGAGCAGCCAGATGATGGGTCGTCGCATGGGGGTATTTTATCATAGGATGCGTATGAGACCAGACTTTTTTGCCAGGGAAGACCCCCATCCCCCAACCCCCTGCCCCCTAACGGGGGAAGGGGGCTTTTAGAGAGGGCGAGGGGCGCTGCGCGCCCCTCGCCCACCATTACCCCGTCCCTGGCAGCAGGGGCGGGATTACCCGATTATTTTCTCGACATCCAAAAGGGGGAAGGGGGCTTTTAGAGAGGGCGAGGGGTGCTGCGCGCCCCTCGCCCACCATTACCCCTTCCCTGGCAACAAAGGCGGGATTAGGGGCTGGCGGTCAGCGGCGGACGGCGGGCATGAGTTTGAAGAGTTTGCCGGTGCTGCCGTCTGGCCCCAGGGCTTCGGAGGTAAGGGCATAGACGGAAAGGTTGGCGTCCTGACCGAAAGCCAGCAGGTAGGTAAAGGGGGCCAGGCCCGTGCTGCTCGCGCCTACGGTGAGGGAGGAGCGCACCCATTCGCCGGAGAGGGTAGGCACGCCGGTGAACAGGACCAGGCGACCCTGGGCGTCGTATTGCCAATCGCCAAAGACGTAGCGTCCGGCTAATGCCGGCACATCGCTGCCGCGATAGACATAGCCGCCAATCACGGAGCGACCTTCGCTGCGACCGTAGACCATGATGGGCGGCAGCAGTGGTTCGCCCGCAGGGCCGGTAGCCGGGCAATCAGCCAGGGGAACGTCGGCATTGTTGACGTTAAAGCAGGTGTAGCCTTCACGGATGCGCCAGCCGTAGTTGCCGCCCAATTGCACCAGGTTGATTTCCTCGTACAAATTCTGGCCCACATCGGCTACAAACAGATCATGGCTGCCGCCGGCGTCGAAGGAAAAGCGAAACGGATTGCGAAAGCCATAGGCAAAGACAACGGGCGCGCCCGCCACGCCATCGGCAAACGGGTTGTCTGGCGGAATGACATAGGGACGCTGTGGCGCGGCGGGGCTGTTGACGTTCAGGCGCAGGATGCTGCCCAGGAGGGCATAAGCGTTCTGACCATTGCCGCCGTCGCTGTGCCCGACGCCGCTGTCATTTTGCGCACCGCCGTCGCCCAGTCCCAGGTAAAGGTAGCCATCGGGGCCAAAGGCTAACTGACCGCCATTGTGGTTAAATTGGGGCTGGGGAATCTCCAGAATAGGGAGTTCGGAAGCGGGATCGGCCTGATTGGGATCGGCGGCGGAGATGCGGAAGGCGGACAGGCGGCCCGTGTGATTATAATCGGCGGGTGCGTCGCTTGTGCGAGGGGCGCTGTAGTAAACGTAGAACAAGCCAGCGCCAGCGGCGCCAGGCGTGGCAAAATCGGGGTGTAGGACAAAGCCAAGCAGTCCTCTTTCGTCGTAACCGGGTTCCAGCGTGACCAGGCGGGCGCGCAAATCCAGGAGGGGCTGGGGCAGAATGTTGCCGTCAGCGGTGAGAATGCGGATCAAGCCAATCTGATCAGCAATGAAAAGGCGTCCACTGCCGTCATCTGGATCAGCCAGGTTGATAGGGGCGGTAAAGCCGCCGGCGACCAGTTCCAGGTTAACGAACAGGTCGGCAGGAGCGGGCATTGTAGGGGTGGGGGAAGGCGTGGCGGTCGGCGGGGGCGGGGGAGGGCTGGTGGGAGATGGCGGTGCGGTCAGGGTGGGCGGCGGGCCGACAGTGAGGGCGGCGAGGGACGCCGCGGCGGCGGGAGACGCCGCGGTGGCCGGCGGGGCCGTGGGAATGGCGGCGGCAACTGTGGCGGGCGCGGTGGGCGCAGTCTGGGTGGCGGCGGGCGGGGCAGCGGTGGGGCCGCAGGCGGCGAGCAGCCAGGCGGCAGGCAGGATGAGGATCAGGCAGAGCCAGAGTCTTTTCATGGTATCACCTTCGGTCAGGGGGACTTTTTTCCAGTTGTTTTGCATGTGTGGCAAAATATACTTATCCTGAAGACAGTCTTGGTTAGAAACACGGGCGCAAAGGACGGGGACGCGAAAAGGGCAAATAGAAGCCAGGCAGTGCGTCCATGAAAATTCCATGCGCGTTGTATGGGCATGATTTTACACAACTCTGCCGGCGCGTGTGGTTTACAGGTCGTTTTGGCAGCGGCTTCTGGTTGATTTTCATGGAGTTATTATCCAGGACAGGCAAGCGTGAGGAGTACGGCATGAGGCAAAAAGCAACGAGTGGGCGGTCAAAGCACAGATGGCGGCTGTGGCTGCTGCTGGCTTTTTTGGGGGTAGGCGCGGTGGGGGTTTATGCCGGCAACTGGCTGTACCTGCGACTCAATCCCCCCTGGCAGACGGCCGTGGCGCAGCATGAGGTGGCTGCGGGGGCTGCCGGCGCAACCAATTTATCGCTGCTATGGGCGCGGCAGGACGCCTACGTGGTGCGCAGCGAAGCCGGCATTGAACTGTACACCGATGGGCAAGACGTTTTCTTGTTGGGCAGCACCAGCCCATACCGCCCGGAAACGCTGGTCAAACTGGATGGGGACACAGGGGAAGTGGTGTGGGGGGATGAAACGCGCCTTTTCTGGCTGCCGCCGCCCAATTTGTTAAGCGGGGACGGGGAACGCATTTTCGTGGGGTATGAAGGGTGGCAGCGGCTGGACCCGGAGGTGGACAAGGTGTTTGGCGCAGGGCGGGTGTCCGCCTATGATGCAGAAACGGGCAGGCGCCTGTGGACGGAGACGATTGCCGGGGCCAGGGAGATTATTACAATGAACGTGGATGGGGATGCGTTGAGCGTGAATGGTTCAACGTCAGACCGGTATTACCAACTGGATCGGGCAACGGGAGCGGTGCAGCGGACGGAAATGAAGGACAGCGGCGTGGGGTATACGCTGTTTACGCAGGACAACCGGCTGTACACGCGGGATACGGCGCGGTCGCTGCGGGTGGCGGATGTGGCAACCAATGAGCGTTTGTGGGGGCGAGAGTTTCCGTTGGATTGCCTGTACCAGCCGCCCTATGCGGCGGGGAACGTGATGCTGGTGCGCACAGGCGATGGGCGGCAGAGCGGTTTGTTGTATGGGTTGGATTTGGGGGACGGGGACGTGCTGTGGCAGTATGAGTTGGAGCGAACGGTGACCAGCAACGTAGCGACTAGCAATGGCGTGGCCTATTTCCTGAATGCGCGGGCGGAACTGGTGGCGGTGGATGCGGCGACGGGGGCGGTGCGGGAAGGGGTGCAGTTTGTGCCGGCAGCCCTGAGCGACGCCGCCAACCGCAGTTTTCAGGTGGCAGCGGCAGGCGACCTGGTGCTGGTCTATTTTGGCGACAGCCGGCAGTTGTTTGCCTTTCGGGTGGGGGACGGTTAAAGATTTCACCGCGAAGACGCGAAGGGCGCAAAGAGAAAGAGGGCGTTCTACGGTGAATCCTTGCCTGGCAATCTGGTTGAATGGCTAATAGAAGCCTACGGAGGGATCTACCTGACGAGCATAGGCGTCAATGCCGCCATCCAGGTTGAGGACGTTGGTCCAGCCTTGCTGGCGCAGCCAGGCAACGACCTGGGCGCTGCGGATGCCGTGGTGGCAAAAGACGACGATTTCGGCTGTTTTATCGTGGGCGGCGGGGGGCAGGGCGTCAATGCCGCTGGACGCCAGACGGCTGACGGGCGCCAGTTCAACGCCGGCGCCGAGGTCGGCGTAGAAAAGCTCTTCAGGCTCGCGCACGTCTAGCAGCACAAAGGAGTCGCCGGCAGCGCGGCGGCGGTGGACGTCGGCAGGGGTGATTTCAGGAACGCCGTAAAAGTTGGGCATAGCAGTCTCAGGCGCGCCAGGCAGCCAGCAGCAGGCAGAGCCAACCGGCTAGAAAGGCAACGCCGCCAATGGGGGTGATGGCCCCCAGCCAACGCACGCCGGTCAGGCTGAGGATGTAGAGGCTGCCGGAGAAGATGAGAATGCCGGCAACCAGCAGCCAGCCCGACCAATTGAGCAGGGGCCCGGGCCAGCGGGTGATGGCCCAGGCCACGCCCAACAGCGCCAGGGCATGTATCATATGGTAGCGGACGGCGGTGTCGTAGATGGCAGCCAGGTCGCGGTTTTTGTCAAAGTAGGGGCTGAGAGCGTGGGAGCCAAAAGCGCCGGCGGCTACCGCCAGAAACATGAAGGCGGCGCTGAGCATGACGAAGATTTTTTCCATAGGGTCGTTCCGTAGCTTCTTGTAGTAATTGTCCAGAAACAAGTTCGTAGTAACGGCTTTAGCCGTGCAAACCGCTAAAGCGGTTACTACGAACCCAAATCGCCAAGTTATTTACGGACAGTTACTTAATTGGTGAATTTGTGAATGGTTAATGTTAAGGGCCGGTGTTGACGACGGCGACGTCGGTGCAGATGGGGCCGGCAGGGGTCATGAGGCGGGTGTAGATGGGGACGATGCCAACCTGCGGGAAGTTGAAGCTGATGGTGTTCTGGTAGGCGAAATCTGCCGGCAGCGAGGTTGACCATAACGAAATCCAGTTGCCAGAGACGCGGGCGAGATTTTGCCAGGTCACGGTTTCGGGACCGGTGTACAGATTGTAGGTCAGGCTTAGCTGCGCGCCGTTGTAGCTGGCGCTGAGGTCAAGGAAGCATGGGCCCGGGGCGTCGCACTGCTCTGCCTGGCTGGCGACGCGGGGTTCAGTAGTCGCTGTGCTGGGGCCGACGGTGGCGGCGGTGGTTTGGGATAGAGCGTTGGAATTGGCGCCGGTGACAGCGGTGTTGGCGGCAATAGCGTTGGTGGTCGTAACCAGGTTGCAGCCGGCAATTTGTCCTTGCGCATCCAGTTTCAGCAACCAGGCGTCCGTTAAGCCGGCGCCAAAGGAGGCGCTGCTGCCGGCAATAGCAATGCCGTCGCTGATTTCGCGCACGGAAAAGGCGATTTCGTCGCCGGGCCCGCCGTAGGCGCGCTGCCAGAGAACGGCGCCATCAGCAGCCAATTTCACCAGCCAGTAATCTTTGCCGCCGCCGCCAAAGGAGTTGGTCTCGCCAGCCGCCAGGTAGCCGCCGTCGCTGCTGCGCACCAGGGCGCGGGCAATGTCGCGCCCGGCGCCGCCGTATCGCTTCTGCCAGTTAATGCTGCCATCGGGAGCCAACTGCAGTATCCAGAAGTCGGCGTTGCCGCTGAAGGAAGCGGCCTCGCCCGCTGCAATCACGCCGCCATCATCGGTGGCTTTGACGGCCCAGCCCAGGTCGTCGCCGCTGCCGCCGTAGGTCTTTTGCCAGAGAATGGCGCCGCTGCTGTTCAGTTTGACGGCCCAGACGTCCCAGTTGCCGGCGCCAAAGGAACTGGTATAGCCCACAAAGACAAAGTCGCCGCTGCCGGTCTCCACGACGCCGCGGGCGATGTCCCAACCGGTCTGTCCAATGACGGTTTCCCAGAGGACGTTGCCGCCGCTGTCCAGGCGCACCACCCAGGCGTCGCGATTGCCGGCGCCAAAGGAGGTGGTTTCGCCGACGATGATGAAGCCATTGTCGCTGGTCTCTTGAATGGCGAAAGCGTGGTTGTGGTGCATGCCGCCGTAGTTTTGCTGCCAGAGGACATTGCCGGCAGCGTCCATACGAATGACCCAGTAGTCGTGAATACCCACGCCAAAACTGCCGCAGGTGCCCACGATGACCAGCCCACCGTCGCTGGTTTGCTGCAAGGCATTGGCGTATTCGTCAATGACGCCGCCAAAGGTCTCGTTCCAGGCGACATTGCCGCTGGGGTCAATTTTGTACACCCAGGCATCGGAACCTTGCACGCCCAGGGAAGAGGTTGTGCCGGCAACTGCCAGACCGCCGTCGCTGGTTTGCCAGATGTCGTTGGCGACGTCGTCCAGCGTGCCGCCATAAGTGATAGCCCATTGACCGCCCGATACAGGGGATAGCGTCGCCGCGCGGTCGGCGGCGCTAACGTGAACAACCAGGAACATAGCCAGGATGCCAGTAAACAAGAAAGCGGGGAAAATGCAGCGGCGGGACATGACAGACACTCCTTGTG
>JAGVTM010000193.1 GCA_019136785.1 Chloroflexota bacterium
TCCGCGCCGCGCCCACCGGAAGCGATTCCTTACGTGGATGCCATGGGGTATACGTTAATCGGGCGACCACCGACGGCGGCGGATGGAGATGCCGGCATCGCCATCGCCCAACTCATTGCCCAGGGAAACACGCCCGCCTTCAGCGAAGAAGCCGGCTTCAACCTCTACCTGGGGCGCGACGTCATCACCAACCCCACCCAACTGCTGAACCTGTATAACAATGGTTACACCGATTTGACCGCCATGCTGAACATGCTAGATCGCCAACAATTCGATACCGTCGTCCTGCGCGCCCAATTCTACCCCCCACCCATCCTGGACATGATTTGCCAACGCTACGAAACCAGACACCTGGTGCAAATGAACGGATTCGTGTACTGTATCATGCAGCCAAAATAAAAATAACGGTTCACGCGGAGACGCAGAGGACGCAGAGAAAAAAGGCGGCAACCTCCGCGCTCTCTGCGCCTCAGCGTGAGATAAGATTATTCGACATGAAGCCAATCAATGATGTTACTGGCCTTATTGTGGACAGCGCCTATAAGTTGCACAAACAGCTTGGCCCCGGTCTGTTGGAGTCTGTTTACGAAAGAAAAGGTGGCGCCGGTACATAGCAAGCAGCTTCTGACCTATCTCAAATTGCTCAAACTGGAGGCGGGCCTGTTGATTAACTTTGGCGCACCCACGATGAAAGAAGGGCTGCATCGCATTGTAAACAACTACAAGGGCGATTCGCCCAAAGGTTTTACATAAGAAACAACCACAAACGCCGAGACAAGGAACACAAACTCTCTGCGCCCTCCGCGTCTCCGCGTGCAAAAATCTTTAAGGAAATTCAACAATGGAACGAGAGAATCATTTTCAGAAAGAGGATGAAATCTTAAACCGGTATCATCCCGACTACACCGCCGACCGCTTGCGCCAGCAGATGGCGCAGGCGCGGCAGTTGGGCGAACTGGAAGCGACAGCCAGCCAGCAGCGCATGTCTGACCTGATGGCGGCGGAAGCGGCGCGGCTGGCGGAGCTGCAGCAGCGCCATGCAGCACGGGTAGCGCAGCAGCGCCGCCTGATTATGTTTACGCTGGCTTTAGTCGCGTTGTTTGTGCTGATGCTGGCGGCTTATACGTTCATTAAATGAAAGGGCGGGCAAGATGCCCGCGCTACGATTGATATGCTGCCACGTTATACGATTGAACTGCCGGCATTTGCCGGCCCCTTCGACCTGCTGCTGCACCTGATCGAGCGCAACGAACTGGATATTACGGCTATTTCCCTGTCTCAGGTGACGGAGCAATACCTGGAGCAAATCGAGCAGCTTAAGCAAGACAGGCGCATTGAGCATTTAATTGACTTTATCGTCATCGGCGCGCGGCTGGCGCTGATTAAGAGCCGCGCCTTGCTGCCGCAAAATCCGGCGGTGCGCCTGGAGGACGAGGAGGAGGAAGACCCCGCCGAAGCCCTGGCGCGCCAGCTTCGCGAATATAAACAGTTTAAGCAGGCGGCTGAATGGCTGCGCCAGCGAGAAGAGCAAGGGTGGCGCACCTATTTGCGCGTGGCCCCCCCGCCCAAAATTGAAAGCCGGCTGGATTTAAGCGGCGTCACCCTGGACAGCTTGCAGCAGGCGCTGCGCATGGTGTTGGCGCGGGTGGAAAAAGCGGAAGAAAGCGTCAACCTGACGACGCGGCGGCGCATCACCATTGAAGGGCAGATAGAGTTACTCCGCCACACCGCGCGCCGCGGGCCCGTCTTCTTTCACGAACTCCTGTCCGCCGAAGTGACCGCCGTGGAAGTCTGCATCACCCTCTTAGCCACCCTGGAACTGATAAAACGCGGCGAAATCACCGCCGCCCAACCCGAACTCTTTGGCCCCATCTGGCTGGAGCCATTCCCCCCTCCCCTTCGCCAACCGCTGACGGGCTAAAGCCTCGCCTCTGGACGCAAGGCTATTCCCCTCATACCTCATACCTCATACCTCATCCCTTCCCGCCAAGCCACAACACCCCCTCCGCCTGTGCTTCTACATCCTGGCGCGCAAACAGCATCGGGTGGTACTGCTGCGTGAAAAACGCTTCCACCTGGTCGTCATAATGTTTACTGCCCGGCTGGCCCGACTGCCCTGGGGCCACCATACTCAGGCTGTTGCCCCAGTCGCTCAGATCCAGGATCATGCGATTGGGCGGCCCGACGACGGGGTTGTTCGCCAGGTCGTAATAATGCACGCCTGTGGCAAAAACGGTGGTG
>JAGVTM010000409.1 GCA_019136785.1 Chloroflexota bacterium
ATCAGGATTTCCAGGCGGCATTATATGACGTGATCACCCAGACGGAAACGCCGCTGACGGTGGGCGTCTTTGGCCCCTGGGGCAGCGGCAAAACCAGCCTGATGCAGATGCTGCGGCGGCAGCTAGAAGACGAACGTCTGCGCCGCACCGTCTGGTTTACTGCCTGGAAGTACGACCGTCAGGACGCCCTGTGGCGCGCCTTTATTTTGCGCGTCCTGGATGCCCTTTACCCCCGCGAAACCAAACCCGAAGGCGCGCCGCGCGAGGAGCGGCCCATTTTGGAAAAGCCCAATGCCCAGGAACAGCGCCTCATCGCTTTGCTGCAACGGTTGGAAGAAAGCGTCTACCAGGTGGTGGAGTGGTCGGAAATTGGCGAACGAGCCATCAACTGGTGGCAGTTTGTTAGCAATACGACGAAGGCAGGCGTAGAAACGGCAGCGGCGTTGGGCACGGCGGGGTTGTTCCCGCAGATCAAGAAACTGGTGGGCGGCGACGACACGCCGGCGACAGAAATCCAGAAAGCGGCGGCAGCGCTCAGCCGCGAGACACGAGAGTACCATCGCCACCAACTGTTCCATATGGAGCAGTTTGAAGCTACCTTCAAAGAAGCGGTACAGTTGCTTGACAAGGATGGAAAGGGACGCCTGGTGGTCTTTGTAGACGACCTGGATCGCTGCCTGCCGGAGAAGGCGATAGAAGTGCTAGAGGCAATCAAGCTGTTCCTGGAAGCGCCGGGCGTGGTCTTTGTCCTGGGCATGGATCAGGCTGTCATCCGTCAAGGGATTGAAGCCCGATATGGCGCGCTGCTGCGACACGCCGGCGGGGAGCGACCGGAACTGCCCATTCGCGGCGACAGCTATTTGCAGAAGATTGTGCAGATACCGTTTCATTTGCCGCCTCTGTCGGTAGAAGATGTTACGGACTATATTGCCAGGTTAGCAACGGGCCTGTCGCCGCGGACGCAGCAAACGCTGGCGCAGGGGCTTTACCCCAACCCGCGCCAGGTGAAGCGGGTGTTGAACATTTTGCGGCTGCTGCGCGGCGTGGCGGATCGCCGCTTCCCTGAAGATGTGATTGCCGACCCGCTGCTGGCGAAGACGGTCATTATCCAGACGCAGTACCCGGAACTGTACCAGTTGTGGCGGCAGTACCCGACGCTGGTGCAGACGCTGGAGACGGAGTACGCCCGCCGTGCGCCCAGCGAGGAAGAGATGTTGGTGGGGCGGCGGCGCGCGCCTGTGGCGGAAGGGGGAGAGCAACCTGTAGAAACAGGGGAACAGCCAGCCGGCGGCGGGGGGCGGCGGCCCTTGCTGGCGGATTATCTGGAAGACCGGACGGAAAATACGCTGTTGCGACGGATGATGGCTTTTCCGCCAGAAGAGGAGACCGGCGCGGGGCGGGAGCGGGCGCGCTTTGCCGGGTTGACGCGGAAACAGGTGCAGGTTTACGTGCGGCTGGCAGGGACTGTGGAGAGCGACGGCGGTGGGGCTGCCGCTGCCGTCGTTCCGTTGAGCCTGGAGGCATTTCTGGGCGGCGAGGCGGTGCAGATTCAGGAAGCCGCCAGTTTGCTGGACAGCCAGGAAGCGGACCGCCAGGGGCCCAGACACCAACAGACGCGGCAGCAGTTGGTGGAAGCCTTGCAGAACCCGGCGCAACCGCTGCCTGCCCGCCTTAGCGCGGGGGAATCCCTGGCAATTTTGGGCGACCCGCGTCCGGGGGTGATGCCGCAAACGGCGGACGACCTGGCGCAAATGCCGTTCTGCTACGTGCCTAAAGGCCCCTTCTGGTTGGGCAGCGATGAACACAAAGACGAGCAGCCTGCCGCCGAACTGGATTTGCCCTATGATTACTGGCTGGCGCGCTATCCGGTGACCGTGGCCCAATACCGCCTGTTTGTGGAGGCGACAGGACACAAACTGGTGTACGCGGACAGCCTGCGGGATGCGCCCAATCGCCCGGTGCGCTGGCTGACCTGGCATGAAGCGTTGGCATTTTGTCGCTGGTTGGACGGGTTATGGCGGGATAAGCTGCCAAAAGGCTGCCGCGTGACGCTGCCGTCGGAAGTGGAGTGGGAGAAAGCAGTGCGTGGCGGTTTGCTGATTCCTACGCCGGGCGCGGCGCACGTGCGCACTATCCTGGATGCCGATTTCCAGCCGGCGGCGGGCGGACTGGCGCTGGTAGAGAACCCGCTGCTGCAGCGGCGCTACCCGTGGGGGGACGAGTTCGACGCCA
>JAGVTM010000445.1 GCA_019136785.1 Chloroflexota bacterium
GTGACGATATGAGACACAAAGCACAATCCATAAAAGTGTGGCTGCGCCGTTCAGGTCTGGCGGCAGCGACACGCCTTGTCCTGGCCGTGGCAGCCGCCCTCATCTTGCTGGCAGGCTGCCAACAATCAACCAACGTCAATGAACCGCCAGAAATCGTGTATGGGCAGGATACGTGCGATCGCTGCCAGATGATCATCAACGAAGAAAACATGGCTGCGGCTTACTGGACTGCTGATGAGCAGGCGCGTCGCTTCGACGACATCGGCGGCATGTTTGCCTATCAACGCGAAACAGAAGAGGAAGTAGCCACCTGGTGGGTACACGATTACTACACCAGCGCCTGGCTCAGAGCGGAAGACGCTTACTTTGTCATGGGATCAGGCGTCATGACGCCAATGGGTTATGGCATCGTGGCGCTAACCGAGCGGGCGGCGGCGGAGACGCTGGCCCAGGACGTGGCGGGTGCAGCCGTGCTGGACTTTTCCAGCTTAATGGAACGCCTGGCAACGCAATCTTCTATGAATAACGTCATGACTCATGATCATCTTGAAGTCATGGACACCCAACCATAAGTAATTGTCCAGAAACAAGTTCGTAGTAACGGCTTTAGCCGTCCAAACCGCTGAAGCGGTTACTACGAACCCAAATCGCCAAGTTATTTACGGACAGTTAACAACTCATTGGAGGTAATCTAAATGACCCGTAGAAACGTTCTCTGGATCGTGGCGCTTCTGCCACTGCTCGTATTCCTGGCAGCCTGCGGCGGCGACACGTCCTCGTCTGATGGCGGCGACCAAAACGGGGCCGGCGAAACAGCCCAGGTGAGTCTGGGCGATCCGGCCGCCGGCGAAACCAAATACAACGAAGTATGTATTGCCTGCCATGGCGCTGCCGGCGCGGGTATCGAAAACCTGGGCAAACCATTCACCACCAGCGAATTTATCCGCGACAATAACGACGATGCCCTGCTGGCTTTTGTGAAGACGGGCCGCCCCATCGGCGACCCGGCTAACACCACAGGCGTAGACATGCCGCCGAAAGGGGGCAATCCCGCCTTAACCGACGACCAGATTTTAGACATTATCGCCTACATTCGCACCTTACAGGAGTAAGCGCACGAAACAGGCGGCTGGCGGTGCGACGCGCCTGGAAAAGAGCGTCGCACCTGCTTGACCTTCGTAGCTGCTGAGCCTATCGCAGACAACACCGGCTTCGACAAGCTCAGCGGTAGCGCTGACACCCATCGCTGATGCCTTTTTGCTCGCTTTGCGGGGCCGGTAGGCGGTTAAAGAGATCACCACGATTTACTGGGGTGTTACCAGCTCAGCCGGCGACAGATTTTTTTCAAATTTTGGGGGTTGACCACGCTCTATAAACTGTGATACACTGTGTGATGTTGACCATGTCATTGTCTCGTGGTCGCTAATCTACCTGATAGAGGTTTGAAGCGTACATGATGAATTATCACTCACAAAGCATCAATGGGCGGATTCGGGGAGGCTTTCCCGCTTTCTGCCCGCGTGCCTGTTGAGTGACTAGAACATAAGTTCGATAGTCAAGCCACAGGCGCGCTGCCTGTGGCTTTTTTGTTGCCGCGAATGCCCGGTCTGCCGGGCGTTCCCAGCCTACTGACAGCCACAGGTCCCTGCCCTGTGGCTGTTTTGTTTTCCACAGCCGCCAGCCGAGGTGCAACGCCCCTGTATCGTTAAAACTGGTGAACAGCTCGCCGCAAAGAAGCGTTCACCCCACGGAGAATCTGTTGTGAAACTTCCTATCAGACAATACTTTATACTCTTGTCTCGCTACCTGCGTCCGCAGCAGCGCAAGGTAGTCCTGCTGGCCGTCCTGCTCTTTGCCGGCATTGGCTTGCAGCTTGTCAACCCGCAGATTGTGCGCGCCTTTATTGATGCGGCGCAGGCAGGCGGCGCAGCGGCGACGCTCATGCGCATCGGCGCACTCTTCTTGTTGGTGACTATCGTCAATCAGGCGCTGCGCACCGCTTCGGCTTACTTCACGGAAGACGTGAAGTGGCAGGCTACTAACCTGCTGCGCAATGACGTGTCCGCCCACTGCTTGCAGTTAGACATGGCTTTCCACAACGAGAATACGCCTGGAACCATGATCGAGCGGATTGACGGCGACGTGACCGAGTTGTCCAACTTCTTTTCACAGTTTGTGCTGCGCGTGGTAGGCAATGGCATTTTGCTGGTGGGCATCCTGGTTTTACTG
>JAGVTM010000572.1 GCA_019136785.1 Chloroflexota bacterium
GAATATGCCACACCAGAGCAGGCGCCGGCGGCAGACGTCTACCTGCATGGCAATATTGACGACGCCCTGACCCAATTCCCCATCACCGAACACACTTACGTCGCCGCGGTAACGCGCAACGTCGAAGTAGACCGGCTTATTTTGCCCAAACTACTGGCTTCACCTGCCGCCTACATTGGGGTCATTGGCAGCCGCCGCCGTTGGGCGGAGACCAGACGCCTGCTGCTGGCGGATGGCGTGGCAGAAGCAGCGTTAAGCCGTCTGCATTCGCCAATTGGACTGGAGCTTAACGCCGAAACGCCCGCGGAAATCGCCGTGAGCATTATGGCTGAAATCATCATGCTGCGCCGCGGCGGCACGGGGAAACGCATGGGGGCTGAAGTATGAGATATGAGGGGCGCTGCGCTGCTGTTTGTGAGAGGGTTTAATGAGCTTGTTAACTTACCACACGCCCACCATGATTAGCCGATATTTGACGCCTGCCAGTCTGCCAGACGCTCTGGCGCTGCTGGCGACGCATGGGGCGCGCGCACGTTTGATTGCCGGCGGCACGGATTTGCTGCTGGAAATAGAACGGGGGCAGCGGCCCGACCTGGACGTGTTAATTGACATCACGCGCATCCCGGACTTAAACCGCATCTGGCTGGATGAGGCGGAGCAGATTCACCTGGGTCCGCTGGTCACCCATAATCAGGTCGTAGCCTCTGCCCTCATACAGCAGCGGGCTTTGCCGCTGGCGCAGGCGTGTTGGGAGGTGGGCGCGCCGCAAATTCGCAACCGGGGCACAGTTGCCGGCAATCTCATCACCGCCAGCCCGGCCAACGACACCATCTCCCCCTTGATGGCTCTGGACGCCAACCTGCGGCTCGCTTCCGTCGCCGGCGAACGCACCGTGCCCCTGGGCGACTTCTACCAGGGGGTGCGCCGCACCGTCATGCGCCCCGACGAAATGCTGGTAGATATTCATTTTCCTGCCCTGGCTGCCGCCAGCCGCGGCATTTTCGTCAAACTCGGTTTACGCCAGGCGCAAGCCATCTCAGTGGTGCATCTGACAGCTTTGTTGGCATTTGACGGCGAAATCGTGCGCGCTGCCCGCCTGACGCAGGGCAGCGTAGCCCCCACCATTATCAACTCGCCGCCTGCTGAAGCCTTTCTGGCGGGCAAGCGCCTCACGGATACGGTCATTGAGCACGCCGCCGCCCTGGCTGCCAGCCTGCCGCGCCCCATTGACGACATACGCGGATCGGCTGGCTACCGCACGCACATGATTGCCGTGATGGTGCGGCGCGCCTTAACCGCCCTGTGCGCCGGGCAAGAACGGGCTGCCTGGCCCGCGCAGCCTGCTATGTTGTGGGGAGACACCGACGGCGTTTTTCCCACAGGCGCAGACTATGCCGCCGCGCACGCCGCGGACACACCCATCAGCGCCACGGTCAATGGCCGTCTCATCACGGCGCCGGGGTGTCATAAAACGCTGCTGCACTGGCTGCGAGATGAAGGGTTGTTAACGGGCACGAAAGAAGGATGCGGCGAAGGAGAGTGTGGCGCCTGCACCGTTTTCCTGGACGGCATGGCTGTCATGTCCTGCCTGGTGCCCGCGCCGCGCGCCCACCAGGCGCACATTGTCACCATAGAGGGCCTGGCTGCCACCGATGGTGACCTGCATCCGCTGCAAGAGGCGTTTATCCGCACTGGCGCGGTGCAGTGCGGCTACTGCATACCCGGCTTTATTATGTCGGGGGTCAAACTGCTGCAAGAGCAGCCCCACCCCACGCTGGCGCAAATTGAACAGGCGTATGCCGGCAATCTCTGCCGCTGCACCGGTTATTACAAAATCATCCAGGCGGTGCAACAGGCAACAAACAACAAGCAACAAACAACGATGGATTTTGCCCCGAATCCTCTTACCACCGACCCCTCGCCACTGACCACTCGCCACTGACCACTCGCCACTATTCACGAAGGAATTCGCTATGCGCTTAGATAAAATACGCGAACGAGAAATGGCGCAGCGGCGCGGCAGCGCCGGACGCACCTTTATCCAACTCATCTGGCTAGGCATCAGCTTTGTCATTGCCTACTTTGTCAGCGAATGGCTGTTTACCAGCGGCATTTTCACGCCGCAGATGGCTTATGCCGGCGGCGTGCCCCGCTTTTTCCCGGAGTGGGTCATCCAGGGCGTCATTATGCTCCTCATGGTCATCGTCATGCAGTTCTTCCTGCTGTTGGGCTTCATGATCGCCAACCCCATAGGACGCCGTCGCTCTGGTCGCCCTACTCTTACCTCCTGGAACCCGGACCCTAACGATGATCGGCCATACTGATTCCCGCATTGACGCGCCTGCCAAAGTCACCGGCGCCGCCCTTTTTGCAGGCGATATCGCCCCGCCCCAACTGCTGCACGCCAAGATTTTGTTCAGCGGCCAGCCGCACGCGCGGCTGCGCCGCCTCGACCTGAGCGCCGCCGCCGTCGTGCCCGGCGTGGTCGCCATATTCACCGCCGCCGACGTTCCCGTCAATGAGTATGGCTTGATTATGCCTGACCAGCCGGTGCTGATCGGCCTGGACAGCGCCAAAGCCGGCGGCGACGTCAGCCGTTGGGAGGGGGATCAGGTGGCGCTGGTGGTAGCGGAAACCGAAGAAGCCGCCGCCCGCGCCCGCAGTCTGATTCGCGCCGAATGGGAACCGCTGCCCGTGATTGCCGATGTGTTCACCGCCATGCAAGACCGCGTGTTGGTGCATCCTGAACAGGGCAGCAACATCCTGAAGCGTTACCAGATTCGCCGGGGCGATATGGCTGCCGGCTGGGCTGCCGCCGACGTGGTCGTGACAGGGGTCTACCGCCTGCCGTACCAGGAACACGCTTTTTTGCAGCCAGAAGCAGGCGTAGCCTACATAGATGAAGCCGGACGGGTAACGGTAGCCGCAGCCGGGCAGTGGACGCACGAAGACCGCGCCCAGATTGCCCACGCCCTGGGCCTGCCGGCAGACCAGGTGCGGGTGATTTACCCAGCCATTGGCGGCGCGTTTGGTGGGCGCGAAGACCTGTCTATCCAGATTGTGCTGGCTCTGGCTGCCTGGCGACTGCACCAACAAGGCGTCAATCGCCCGGTGCGGGTGGTGTGGACGCGGGAAGAGAGCATGATTGGGCATCACAAGCGCCACCCGGCGTTTGTGCGCACCAAATGGGGCGCCGACCGCGACGGCACATTGACGGCGATGGAAACGGAACTGGTGCTAGATGCCGGCAGTTACGCCTACACCAGCACCAAAGTCTTGGGCAACGCCAACCTGATGGTAGCCGGCCCCTACGAGATTCCCCACGCCCACATCGTCAGCTACGCCGTCTACACCAATAACCCTCCAGGCGGCGCCTTTCGCGGCTTTGGCGGGCCGCAGGCTGCCTTTGTGGCTGAAAATCAGATGAATAAGCTGGCCGCCCGGCTGCAAATGGATCCGGTGGCTCTGCGGCAGCGCAATGTGCTGCGCGAGGGCAGCCTGCTGGTCACGCAAACGCCCATGCCGCCCGGCGTTACCCTGTCTGAAGTGATGGCGCAGTGCGCGGCGACTGCCGGCTGGGGGCAGCCGGCAGCGGCAGCCCCCCACTCTTACTCTCCCTTCCAATCGCTGCCTGCCGCGCTTGCCGCGCTGCGGCGCGGGCGCGGCTTTGCCTGCGCCTTTAAGAATGTGGGGTTTTCCTTTGGTTTTCCTGAACGGTGCGAAGCCACCATTGAACTGCGGGGGGACGCGGAGATTGAGCAGGTGATTTTGCGCCACGCCGGCGCGGATGTGGGGCAAGGGGCGCATACGGTTTTTCGGCAGATGGCAGCGGCGGCGTTGGATGTGCCGGCAGCGCTGATCACGCTGGATATGTCCGACACCGCCAGCAGCGGCGACGCTGGCTCCTCATCTGCCTCGCGCATGACGTGGATGGCGGGACATGCCATTCGTGGCGCAGCCGAACGGGCGCTAACTGCCTGGGCTAACGAAGACCGTCCCGCTGTCGGCCATTACCGCTACACGCCGCCGCCCACCACGCCCTACGCTCCAGAAACAGGCGTCAGTATGCCCAACATTACTTACGGCTACGTGGCGCAGGCGGTTGATCTGGTGGTGGACGTGGAAACGGGGCACATCTATCTGGAGCGCGTCGTCTGCGCCGATGACGTAGGGCGGGCCATCAATCCGCAGCAGGTCGAGGGGCAGATTGAAGGCGCGGTGGTGCAGGCAGCAGGCTATGCGCTGCTGGAAAATTTGCAGACAGCCGGCGGGCACATTCTCAATCCGTACCTCAGCACCTATCTGATCCCAGGGATCATGGACGTGCCGCGGCAGGTGGATTCTGTCATTGTGGAACTACCCGATCCCCAGGGTCCCTGGGGCGCACGTGGCATGGCGGAGATGCCTTTCCTGCCGCTGGCGCCAGCCATTGTCGCCGCCCTGCACGATGCCACCGGCGTCTGGTTCGACGAACTCCCCCTGACGCCTGACCGCGTTGTCGCCCGCCTCTCTTACTGCTTCAATTCGGTGCCGCAATAGCGGCAGAAGCGGTCTTCGGCGTGGCTGGGTTGGCCACAGTTGTGGCAAAAGCGAGCCGCCTGCCCAGCAGGTGGGGGGGCGGATTCGACCGGCGGCGGGGGAGGCGCGGCTCGTTTGGTGGGGGCAGACGTGCGGCGGCGACTTTGTCCCATAGCGCCGCGGCGGGATCGTTGGGGCGCGGCGCGTAAGTCGCTGCGATTTAACACCAGCCATACCAACCCACCCACAACCAATAGACCCATCACGGCTGCGCCTACCAGCAGCAGGGTGGAATCAGGACTACTGCCGCTGCTGCCGGCATCTGGCAGCAGTTCAGATGGGATGCCAGTCGCCGCAGGCGGTTCCACCAGGCTGGTCGTCAGGGCAGAACTGGACATGGTGTAGTTCACGTCCAGCGTATAGGGTTGGTTGGCGGACAGGCTGGTTGCCGGCATATTATGGTACTGCAGTCCATTATTGCCCGGCGTCACCGACACAGGCGACGGGGAAACCGTCATGGCTGTAGCCGCCGCCGGCTGCTGCACGCTGACCAATAGCTGCTGCACGGGTGCGGACGTCTGCCAGGTAAATGTGAACTGCCGCTCCAGGTCGTTTCGCTGGTATGGCTCATAATATTCGACGCGAAAGCTCAGATCGGGCAGGGTAATGGACAGCATCTGCGCCGCCGTGTCCAACGAATATTGCACGTCATCAATCATGGTGCCATCCGCCGTCACCCGCGCCACGGCGTTGAGAGTAGCCGCTGCCGGCACAGAGACAGTGACCGTTGCCGGCAGGGGAGTGGATGCCGGCAATTTCCCCGTCAACAGCACCAGCACCGACGGCTGATCAAAATCAGGCCATAAATCAACCGTCAACTGCTCGATAGCCGCCGGGCTGCTTTGCGCCTGCGCCGGCGCCGCCAGAAAAACTGCCAATAACAGAATAAGGCAGCTAAATTGCTTCATGTACATATCCTCTATGACCCCTTCATGGTCTGCCGCGCAGCCGGATGCGGTTAGCGCGACAGGTTGGGCATTCCAACCCAGTGTAATCCCGCCCACAGGTGCGGCAAGTGCGGGTTTGCACCGGGCGGTCATCCGCCAACGAACCTAACACCAGCATCACCTCTTCGCCGGCGTGAGCCTGCAGCCAGGCTTCCAAACTGCGCCCCCCCACGTGCCAGCGCCCGGACTCATCTTGATGCAGTTCGCCATTCAGTGAGTCCAGACCTATTTCATACGCGGTTGATCCCAACTTCAGGATGGTAGCCCGCCTGATGGGGTCCATATTTATCTCCTTTGCGCCATTTGCCAGAATAGATTGGCGACCTTATTATACTTCTATTTGTCGCAGACGCGCGGAAAAAATGGTCAGTGATCAGAAAATTCGTCCAATTCGTGAAATTCGTGGCAAAATCTTCCCTGGTAGTACGCTCCTATGACGACAAAGGATTAGAAAATGATAGAAGATCAGGAAAAACTACGGAATGATTTACTCATTCTGGTAGAAATGGCTGCCGAAATGAGCAGTTACATTCACAGCGACGTTCTATTTTGGCCCATGGGCCACGCCGATATGCCTCGCCTGACATTGGGGGGGTACCTGATGCGCCAGCACCGGTTGGTCGCGCTGCACAACCTGCTCAATGCCGCGGACCAGGAGAAACTGCGCACAGCTTTGGCGCAGTTCGACGCAGCCACAGGCGAATGGGTGGTGCGCGTCGAACAGCGCGGGCACAGAGAGTTGGAAGCCCGGCTGCGCCAGTGGGGTGAATACTTGCGCGATATACGCGGCGAGGCTGCCGCCAAACTGCCCGCTTATTATGCCACAGCCGTTGAGACCCGCGCCATGATCGCTGCCATCGCCGCTTATTTACAGACCCCGCCGCGCCGCCTGGACGACCACATTCCACAAACGGTGACTATGCTAGACAGGCAACTGCGCGCACGTTTTCAATCTGGATCGTTCGTCTGGCCCGAATCCTGGCAGCCAGCTTACCCGCCCGCGGAATATTGGTGGCTGTATGGCGCGCCCTTGTAGCATAATCTGACAGACTGCCGACGCGGCGCAAAATAACGCCTTGCAGGGTTCGTTTTGCCATCCGGCGGCGCGGTCATGATCTGGCGCGCAGCAGGCGCTTGCGTTTGCCGTCAAAAGCCAGCCGGCGCTCCACCGACCAACGGGCCGGCGGAGCCTGGGTGAGGGCCGCCAGCGCCAGCAACACCGCGTCATAGTTGACACGCCAGCCGGCAAAATCCAGCCAGGCCAGCTCGCGATCCGCTTTCACGGGCACGCCGGCGCTGGCAAACAGATCATAAACCTCGTCAAATTCAGCCCGCGACACGGCGATAGGGTCTTCGGGAAAATGGGGATCGGCGTTATAGGCCAGTTGAAAGAAATCGCCAATGGCCCGCAGCGCCAGATAACCCGAACGCAGGCAGAGGGCAATGCGGGCATTCCAGGGTATATCCAACACCGCCAGATACAATGCGCCAGCATCTAGCACTGCGCCTGCCGCATTGACCCAGGAGTGGTCCGGCTGGGGAGAGCGAAAGAAGACGAGCGCCGACAGCGACGTATGGCTTTCGGCAATGGCAGCAAACCACTCGCTCCACTTTTCCCAAAAGTCGTCTAGCTGGTGCAGCAGACGGTTGCGATTGACGCGCAAAATCAACTCAACGGCGGATGGGGGTGCGCCGGCATAGGATTCCAGCAGCAGCACAGAGCGTTCCCGCTCCGAGAAAGCGTTGTACATCGTGGGCAGGTAAGCGATGAGCAAAGCTACCAGAATCAAGCCAATGGTGGCTTCTACAAAAGCCATCGTGTTGTGCAGCAGGCTGTCGCCGCGGAAAAAGCCAAGCGTCAGCAGAGAGGACCCGCTGAGTAAATAAGCGTCGGGCCCGGACATGGTGCCTGTGCCCCAATACATGCCGGCAAAGCCCAGGGTGACCAGCGCCAGCCAGAAAGGCAGCAGCGCCAGCAAGGTCACAGGAGCATAAAAAGCCAGGATGCGGTCTTTCTGAGCATACGTGGGCAGCCGGCGCACCACCCGATCAAAGAGAAAGCGCACGCCCAGAAACAAGATATTCGTCAGCATGTCGGCAGCGCTGCGCGGCAGCACAAAGGTGCGTATCGCCGAGAGCAGCGTATACGCCACCAGGAGCAATCCAGCCATGAAGGCCAGGATATGCAGCAGTATACTCATAGCAGCCGCCCGCTTATTCCAGCGGCGCGTCGGCGGCGGCGTCCGCCGGCGCGACAAGCACTTTGTCCACGCGCCGTTCGTCCATGTCCACCACTTCAATGTGCAGCTTTTGCCAATCAAAATGGTCGCCCACCGTGGGAATGCGCCCCAACATGGTCATGACAAAGCCGCCGACGGTCTGGTAGTAGCCTTCGGTGTCTGCCGGCATTTCCCGAATCCCAAATAACTCCATAAACTCATCCACCGGTAGCATACCATCCAACAGCCAGGAGCCATCCTCCCGCCGCACCACCTCGGGATCAAACACATCATCTGCTTCTGGTAAGTCGCCCACAATGGCCTCTATGATGTCGTTGATGGTGACCAACCCTTGCAGCACGCCATATTCGTCAATCACCAGGGCTATCTGGGAGCGCATGGCGCGGAATCGTTCCAGCATATCAAATGCCGGCAACCCCTCTGGCACAAACATCACCGGCTGCAGCACGCTGTGTAAATCCAGTTCCTGACCGCGCCAGCTTTGCGTCAGCAAATCTTTGGTCAACACTACGCCGGCCACGTCGTCCAGGCTGCCGCGAGCCACAGGATAACGAGAGTAGCCGTTTTCCAGAATCGTGTTCCGAATCTCGGCGGGCGAATCGTCTACGTCCAGCCAGACAACTTCGCGCCGCGGCGTGATCAGGGCGCTGACGGTGCGGTCGCTGAGGCGAAACACCTGCCCCACCATTTGCTCTTCAATCGGTTCAAAAACGCCCACCTGCGTGCCCTGCCCAATCATAATTTTGATATCTTCTTCCGTCACCGCTTGTTCGGCGCTGTCTTGCACGCCTAGCAGACGCAGCACCAACTCTGTGGAGGCGCTGATGAAGCGCACGATGGGGCTGGTGATCCGGGCTAAAAAGCGCATCGGCGGGGCGATAATGCCGGCAACTCGCTCCGCATTACTCAATGCCAGTCGCTTCGGCGCCAGTTCCCCTAATACCAGCGAAAAGTACGTAATGACGATCACCACCAGCCCCACCCCCAGACTGCTGCTGTAGGGTCGCAGCCAGGAAACCTGGCTTAACGCCAGCGCCAGCTCTTCTGCCAGAAAAGCGCCGCCATACACGCCCGCCAGGATGCCGATCAGCGTAATGCCAATTTGCACGGTGGAGAGGAAGCGCGTTGGCTCTGCCGCCAGTTCCAGGGCAACCCGCGCCCCCTTATCGCCATCCTCTGCTGCCTGCTGCAGCCGCACCTTGCGCGCGGACACCACCGCTATTTCCGACATGGCAAACAAGCCATTAAGCAGAATCAGGATCAGGATTACAAGGATTTCTGTCAACACTTGGGACATAAAACAGCTCTGTTATTGCTAGTTGGGGAGTGGTCGCCGCCAGATGGGAAAATTAGCGGCAGCGCCCGCCAGCGGAAATGCCGGCAACGTAGCCGCTCGACCAGGCCCATTGGAAATTAAACCCGCCAATCCGTCCATCCACGTCGCAAATCTCGCCACATAAATACAGATTGGGGCACAGGCGGGAAGCCATATACTTCAGGTCCAACTCAGCCAGCGGCACGCCGCCGGCGGTAGCCTCCGCATAATTGTACCCTCTATGGCCGGTGATTGGCAGCGGCAGTTGGGTCGTCACGGTCACCAGGTCTTTGCGTTGGGCGCGGGTTAGCTGCTGTGCCGGCATTCCCGCCGCCACGCCCGCCGCCGCGCACAACGCCCGCGCCAGCCGCTCTGGCAGCCGTTCCCGCAAATAAGCCAGCAGCGTCACCGGGCCCAACGACAGCAAAGCCTGTTCAAAGTCTGCCGGCATCGTCTCTGGCAGCCAGTTCATGGTCAGGTAGGCTTCCGGATCGCGCAACGTCGCCTCAATGTAATAGCGACTCATGTCCAACACGGCTGGCCCCGATAGGCCAAAATGGGCGCACAAAGTAGACCCGGTAAAAGCGCTCAGCCGCCGGGAACTGCCAGTCCATAACGTCAGCGTTGCTGGCGCGGACAAGCCGCTCAACTGGCAAATGAAATGGTCGGCGGGCAGCGTCAGCGGCGTCAAGGCGGGGAAGATGTGCGGCGTCAGGCTGTGCCCCAAAGATTGAGCCAGGGCGTAACCATGCCCATCCGAGCCGCTTTTGGGCAGGCTGCGTCCGCCAGTCGCCAGAATTAAGGCGCGCGCATCCAGATGTCCCCACTCTCCAGTCACACGAAAGCCGTCAGGCTGCCGCGTCACCGTCTGC
>JAGVTM010000583.1 GCA_019136785.1 Chloroflexota bacterium
GGGAAAGCTGGCTGACGCGGCGGGCCATCTTCTGGCTGTCGGCGGTACCGGTGTTGACCGTGGTGGTGGCTTTCACAAATGATTGGCACCACTGGCTGTGGCGCAGCAACAGCCTGACCGCAGATGGCCGATTCATGGTGAACAATTACGGGCCCTGGTTCTGGCTGTATACCCTGGTAGCCTACAGCTACGTGGTACTGGGCTCCATTTTCTTGTTTCGAGCCATCTGGCGGGCCCTGATCAAAATGTTTCAACTGCAAGCGGCCGTTTTGTTTATGGGCATTTTGGTGCCATGGGTGGGTAACTTTCTGTACATTTTCAATCTCAATCCCATTCCCCACCTGGATCTGACGCCCTTTGCCTTTGCCATCAGCAACATTTTCGTCTTCATCGGACTTTATCGCTTCCGTCTGCTGGACGTTATTCCCGTAGCCCGCAGCACAGTGATCAACAGCATGGAAGATGGCATGATCGTGCTGGATCGCCGCCGCCGTATCCTGGACCTCAACCAGACGGCGCAGATCATGCTGGATGCGGACACCGCCAACCTGGTAGGACGTCCCCTACCTGACAGCATCGGCGACCAACTGCCGCCGCTGCTGCCGGACGTCCCACCCGAACCGTTCGTCAGCGAACTCACCTTAGCTCAGCCGGGCGGCGTGCGCGAGTACGAAGCCCGTTTTTCATTGGTGCTGGACCGCAGCCAGAAGCATCGCGGCTATCTGCTGCTGCTGCACGACATCACGGAACGAAAACGGTTGCAGCGCCTGCAAGCCGATTTGACTTCAACGATGGTGCACGATTTGCGCACGCCCCTCAGCGCCATCAGCACTACCCTGGGCTGGCTGGATAGATTGTTAGCCGATCAGCTAGACGACGTGGATCGAGAGATTTTGCAAGTAGCCCGGCACAGCGCCGATCAATTGCTGCTGCTGGTAACGTCTATTTTGGATATCAGCCACATGGAAAGCGGGCAAATGCCCATCAACTACCGCCACTTTTCGCTGAAATCGGTCGCCGACGCCGTCTTAAAGCGGTATGCGGTTATTGCACGAGAAAAGAACCTGACGCTGTCCAATGAGATAAGGACTATCCCGCCGGTTTACGCCGATCAGGAACTCATTGACCGGGTGCTGCAAAACCTGGTTGGCAACGCCATCAAGTTTACGCCCCCCGGCGGGCACATTGGCATCTCCGTCCACCCCACAGCTACCGACCCCGGTTCGCTGGCAGTGGCGGTCTACGACAACGGGCCAGGCATTGCCCCGGAACTGGCGCACACAGTCTTTCAAAAATTTCAGACAGGCAACACAACCGGACAGGGCAGTGGGCTGGGTCTGGCATTCTGTAAGCTGGCTATCGAAGCGCACGGTCAGCGCATCTGGATTGAAAGCAAAGTGCATCAGGGGGCTACGGTGCTGTTTACGCTGTCCCTGGGGCCGGCATCTATAGGGCTGTCCGAATGGCCCATAAGTCGGGAAAAAGCGGCTGAAAGAGTGTAGACGTCAGGTAGCGTACACCCGACGAGCCGCCCGTGCCGCTTTTGTTGCCAATGGTGCGCTGTACCATTTGCACGTGGCGATAACGCCACTCTTGCACCCCCTCATCCAGATCCACCAATCGTTCACAAACGTGCATCATGTTGGCGTCCTGCCTGTAGATGTCTACCAGCAGTTCCTGTAACGGGAGCGACGGCGTCACCGGTTGGGTGACATCGCGCTGCAGCAACGAGGTGGGGACGGCGTAGCCATTGCCAGCCAGGAAGTGTAGGAAGCTGTCCCATAGGGTGGGCTGCTTGTAGCGCGTTTCCAACCGCTGCCGCGGCAGGGAGTCTTCTGGATAGTGAACCATGACGCCGCGCCGCTTGTGCCCCAGGGCAAATTCCAGTTCACGGAACTGGTAGGACTGAAATCCGCTGGCGGAGTCCAACCGGTCGCGGAACGAGAGGAATTCCAGCGGGGTCATCGTCTCCAGCACGTCAATCTGGGAAACCAGCGTCTTGAAGATAGTCAAAATGCGACGCAACGTGTGGAGGGCGCGCATGGCGTCGTTTTGTTGCAGCCGCCCCTGCACGTAATCCAGTTCGTGCAGCACTTGTTTGAACCACAACTCATACACTTGATGGATGATGATGAAGAGCATTTCATCATGCTCGGGCCCGGGGGAGTGGGGTTTTTGCAGGGCTAACAGTCCTTCAATCGCCAGATAATCGGTATAGGTTAGTGACATGGTTACCTCTTTTGAAAACAGTAGTCAGTGGACGGTGGTGGAGAGTGGTCAGAAGATAGTCTCACGCGGAGACGCGGAGATTCGTCGGACAAACTGTTTGGACATTGAGAAAATAATCGGGTAATCCCGCCGCCTCTGCCAGGGAAGGGGGTTGGGGGATGGGGGTCTTCACCTGGGGTGTCCTCACCTGGGGGTGTCCTCACCTGGGGGTGTCCTCACCCCCGTTTGCCGAATTATTTTCTTAAACTTCAATTAGTTTGTCCGCGCGCTTTGGCGGGTTGCGCTACATTTCTGCGGCCTTCGACAGGCTCAGGCAACGGGCTGTTAGGGCGGCGGGGTGTGGTCAAAGCGGACGATAAATGCGTCTTCACCGCCATTGTAGCCTGTATCGTAGGCTTCCGCCGTCACCGGGAAATCGGCGGAGTATGTGCCGCCGCTCAAATAGAGGCTGTCGCCAGTGGAGGTGCGCCGCCAGACCAGGCCATAGGCATTGTCCACAACCAGGTCATTGCCGCCGAGAAAGGTGCTGTAGGATAGCGTAGAGGTTGTCATATCCAGGCGGAACAGGACAGTATCGGCGCTGCCGCCTAAGATAGTGTCAAATGCGTCGGGGGTGACGGGGAAATCAAACGAGTAGGAGCGTCCCCAGCCGTAGATAATGCCGGCAGCGCCGACAGCGATCTTCCTGGCATATTCCCCTTCGCTGCCGCCAATGTAAGTGCTGTAAACAAGCTGCTGCCCGTTTAGGGCCAGGCGGGTGACGTAGAAATCAGGCGTAAAGCAGCTTTCGCACACGGCGTCGTACGCGCCAGGCGTTATTGGGAAGTTGGTTGAGCCTGTTTGCCCAATCAAGTAAACGCCGCCCGCCGCATTCAGGGCCATGTCTGCGACCGAGTCGGTATCAAAGCCGCCCAGATACGTGCTAAAGAACAGCGCGCTGCCGCTGGGGTTCATCTTGGTGACGAAACCGTCTGAAGAACCGCCATTGAAAGAGGTGTCAAAAGCCTGGGGGGTGGTGGGAAAGTCCAGCGCCCGCGTTTCGCCAGCAATGAAGATGGCGCCTTGCCGTCCAATGGCGATGACCAGACCATAATCGTTATACTGCCCGCCGAGAAAGGTGCTAAACAACAGGGCGCTGCCGTCTGGCTGGAAGCCTGTGACGAACGCATCCACATAAGCGGAGAAGCCATCGTTGTTGAATAGTTGATCGAAAGCGCCTGGCGTCGTGGGAAAGTCGGGCGAGAGCGTTTCGCCCGTGACGAAGATTGCGCCTGCCCCATTGAGAGCCAGCGACTGAATCTTATCGAACACGCTGCCGCCCAGGAAGGTGCTGAACAGCAGGGCGCTGCCGGCAGAGTTCACCCGCGTGACAAACGCATCGCCATAGCCGCCGTTCCAGGTGGGACTGTAGGCGTCGGGGGTCGTGGGAAAGTTGGGGGAGTATGTGTAACCAGCCAGATAGACCGCGCCCGTGGCATCTACTTCGATGTCGCGCACGACGTCCGTGTCCGTGCCGCCCAGGAAGGTGCTGTACAGCAGCGTCGTGCCATCAGCGGAAAACTTAGAGAGAAAGATATCGCCATCAAATTCGCCCGGCCCAGGCTGGTTGTAGTTGGTATCAAAAGCGCCAGGCGTGGTGGGGAAATCGGGGGAGGTGGTAATGCCGGCAACATATACGCTCCCTTCCCTGTCTACGGCAATGCCGGCTTCGGGGGCATCATCGCTGCTGCTGCCGAGAAAGGTGCTGAAGGTCATGGTAGGACTGCCGCTTATGAGCGCGGGCGGGACAATGGAAGAAGATGGCGGGAGAAAACGGGCGTATGGAGAGGAGGATGCCGGCATCACGACCAATACGCTGCCCTGCCGGCGCAAGGACAGCGGCATCCCTTGGGCATCCAGGAAGCGCGGCAGCCTGACCAAACCTGAGGGCGTTCGCGCCAGCCACGTTCCATCGCCAGCCGGCTGTAAGCCTTCTGCGCCTGCCACCCGCAGCCGCATTTGGGACAACGCCGCCGCGTCGCGGGCCTGGACAATCAACACGACCTCATCGCCGCCGCCCTGCGCCACCAGCGATACGCCCGGATACAACCCGTCCCAGCGAACGGCAGCAAAGGTCGCTACCCCCTGCACCCAGGCGGCAGGGTCAGCCCCTTTCAAATAGTTGATGCGGGCAGGCTGAGGCGTCAGGCCCGCCAGGGCTGCCGCGGCGCCCGCGTTTTCCCAGGTTAGCTGCAAATGAACGCCTGCCAGATCATGAGTGCCGGCGTCATCGCGCCACCGGGTCAACCACAGCGCATCCGCCGCCAGCCAGACGCGCGACTGGCCGTCTCCGGCGTAGAACTGCACTTCTGGGGCAAATTGCCCCTGATTGGCAACCCACAGCCAGGCGTCAGGTACAGTCATTGGCACAGCGGATGCCGGCAGGAAGGGAGAAGACGTGGAAATAAGAAGGAAGAAAAACAACCCCAGGCAACTACGAAACCAGCGCATGTCACACCTCACTTTGGTTGGTCATTTTACTCCAACCAGATCGTGCAACAAAACATTCGCGGAAACGTAATGGAAAATGGCGTCTGCTTCCATCCTACCGTGAAGCAAGACGTGTCAGCCCTCAGCTATTACGGAGGATTAGCGCGGGCAAATGGGGAGTTTGCCGGCATCACATAACATATTGGAGAACAGCATGAAACGGTCAGTCCAAAAACAAAATCCTGCCTTCTGGCTGCTGCTGGGAGGTATGCTGCTGGCAGCGCTGGCCTGCAATGTCGTCACGACAAAAGTGGGTTCGCTGCAAACGGAAACACAAACAATTGAATTAGGGGACGCCACAGAAGTGCACGTTGACATAGAGATGGGCGCTGGTGAGTTGAACCTGGGCGGCGGCGCGCCATCGCTACTGGAAGCCGATTTTGCCTACAACATTGCCGACTGGAAGCCAGAGGTAACCTATCAGGTGAGCGATGGCGGCGGGCGGTTGCGAATTGACCAGCCGAACGACAACCTGGGCGGCATCCCTGACGACGACGTCACCTATCGTTGGACGCTCAACTTCAACAATGATACCCCGCTGGATATGAACGTGACTATGGGCGCGGGCAAGAGCACGCTGGACTTCAGCCAGCTTACGCTCACCAACCTGGACGTGCAGACAGGCGCAGGGGACGTAAGCCTGATCGTGGGCACGCAGCAACTAAACCGCGCCAGCATTGACACGGGTTTAGGTGAAACCAACGTGCAGTTTGGCGGCGGGCGTCTGGATGATTTGAGTTTCAAGATGGGCGCGGGATCGGTGGTGATTGACCTGCGCGGGGCGTGGGAAAGCGATATGAACGCCACGATTGGCGGCGGTTTGGGCGATTTGACACTGAAGCTGCCACGCGACGTGGGCGTGCGCGTGCAGGCGGAAGCGGGTCTGGGGGAAGTGAACGCCAACGGTTTCCGCATCCAGGACGGCGCTTACGTCAATGACGCCTATGAGGAGTCGGAGGTCACGCTGGACATCAACATTGACACAGGCGTGGGCACGGTGACGCTGGAATTAGGCGAATAACCCTTCCTGGCATGATGTTGTTCAAAATTCAAAGAGCCGTATCCCACCTGGTGGAATACGGCTCTTCATGATCCGGGCAAAACCAGTTTAGGACATTTATTTCGCGCCGATGACGGCGCGAAACCCCCCGCATTTGAACGAGTTTGCTCCTGCGGACGGTGGTTGGTTGAAACCAATGTAAGGGAAGCCCCCAACCCCCTTCCCCTGGGGGAAGGCCTTCTCCCAGGGGAAGGGGGCTTTGCGGCGCAGGTAGTTAGCGGCGGCGGCGCAGCAGGATGAAGATGGCAGCGCCCAGAACGGCAACGGCGGCGGCGCCCAGGCCCCAGAGGAGCGTGGAGGAGGGTTGGGTCTCTGCCGGCATTTCCGCCGCTTCTGGCGTGGCCTGGGGAACAGACAACGTGCCTTTCTGCGCCACAAAGACCGCGGTGGTCATTGCCGGCACAGAGAACGCCCCAGCGCTGCTATCAAACGCTGCCGTCTGTACCAGCGGGTCGCTGGACGCCGCCAGCACGGGATGGAGGGCAAACGACTGACCCGCCAACCCGTCGTAGGGATAGACCTGCGTCTCATTGGCGGCGTTGAACAGGACGACAATGGCATCGTAGTTGGGGTCGAGGTCGCTGCCCCTATCCGAAAGCGTCATGATAATCAGGCCCGGAATCTGGTCGGGGCCCGTATTTTGGAACGTGAGGCGCTGCTGTACCTCTGCCGCTGTGGGCAGGCGGAAGAGGGGCGAACTCTGGCGCACGCGCAGCATCTCCTGGAAATGGGTCACGGTACGCAGAATGTCGGCGGGCGCGGGGCGCAGCTCGGGATTCGCCAGCAGCGGCTGCATGATAGCCCAGTTGTCCTGATTTTTGTCTGCCGGGGGTAAGCCGCTGCCAAAACCGTTGTCCTGATAGGTGAAGTCCAGGCGGTTAAACCAGTCGCCAGAGTCGTAGCTATCCCGATCAAACGACTTGGAACGCAGCATGTCGCTGCCGGCATGGAAGAACGGCACCCCTTGCGCCAAAGCCACCAGACTCAAGCCCAT
Source organism: Chloroflexota bacterium (assembly GCA_019136785.1). Taxonomy (GTDB): domain Bacteria; phylum Chloroflexota; class Anaerolineae; order Promineifilales; family Promineifilaceae; genus JAGVTM01. The sequence continues at coordinate 6,813 of JAGVTM010000583.1, forward strand.
CTGCTGCATACGAGCGCGGTCGGCGGCGCTGGCGGCGGCTGGCGCTTTGTACTGGATAGCGTCGAACAGCGTCTCATTATCATGCGCCGAAATGTAGATAATTTGCTCCTGCGGGTCCTGGGTGTAGCCGGCAGGAGAACCGTTGTAATCAATGTCTGCGCCAGTGACCATAGCGCCTGTCATGTCTACAAAGGTGAAAGTAGCCAGGTTACCCGCCAGAGCGACGCGAATCTGGTCGGCAAAGTGCAGCAACTGCGCGTTCTGGACGTTTTCGGGGCGGGCCTCCACTTCGTTGGAGTTGGTGTATAAACCGTTAATAAAACCCTGCTCCTGATAGCCGCCAAAGGGGCTGCCGCCGCGGGCAGCGTCGCGCACGCGGTCGTTGAACGTGCCAATGCCTGTGCCCGCCATGTTTAACTGAGTGGCATTGACGCCGCGGGCGTTATCCGCTACTTCGCCAAAGTTCCAGCCTTCGCCATACACGTATATCTGGCTGCCATCTACGCCATCTGCCGCCAGCGTCAAACTTTGCAGCGCGGACTGCACCGCCAGCATGTCGTCGCGCATGTGGTGGCCCATCAGGTCAAAGCGGAAGCCATCTACCTTGTAAGCCGTAGCCCACTGCACCACCGAATCCACCATCAGCTTACGCATCATGGCGTGCTCGGTGGCGGTGTTGGCGCAGCAGGTGCTGTTGGCTACGCGACCATTGGCGTCCAGGCGATGATAGTAGCCGGGCACAATGCGGTCCAGCACAGAGCGCTGGCTCTGACCGCTGGCGTTGGTGTGGTTGTAGACTACATCCATGACTACGCGCAATCCCGCCTTGTTTAATGCCTCTATCATCTGGCGAAACTCCAGAATGCGGGCGGAGCCGTTGGGGTCGGTGGCATAGCTGCCTTCAGGCACATTGTAATGGTACGGGTCGTAGCCCCAATTGAAGCCATCCTGACCGCGTAGGGGAGCCAGGAGCGCCTGCTGCTCTTCGGAATCAGGCGGTAAAGCGGCTAAGGCGGCAAAGTCAGGCAACTGCCAGGTGGATTTGTCTTCGTCAATGGTGGCAATGTCAAACACAGGCAGCAAATGAATGTGCGTAAGGCCAGCCGCTGCCAGGTTTTGTAGATGTTTTATGCCGTTGGAGTCATTTTGGGTGAAGGCCAGATAGGTTCCGCGCAGTTCTGCCGGCACGCTGGCGTCATTGAAGCTAAAATCGCGCACATGCAGTTCGTAGAGCACAATGTCTTCAGGCGCGTTTAGGGCGGGCTTGGCTAACGCGGCCCAATCGGAAGGCATGAGACTGGCATCGTTTAAGTCCACGATCTGGCTGCGGGCGCTGTTCAGCGCCAGGCTGACCGAATAAGGATCGGTGACCAGGTTCGTTTCCACTTTGCCTGTAAATGGCACGTACACTTGCACTTCATACAGATAATATTGCCCCAGCCAGTCTGGTGCGCCAGCGGCAGTCCAGACGCCCGTATCCGGGTCTACGCGCATAGCTTGCGCCTGCGGGCGGGTGTTCGGATTGGCGTCGGCGTAGAGCAGCAGGCGCACGGCGCGGGCGGTGGGGGCCCACACGCGCAAGGTAGGCGCGCCATCTACGATGCTGACGCCCAAGGGGCCATCATAGGTGTATAGCTCGTCCAAGACGCCAGGGATTTGCAGACCGGTGGCGTCTACCACGGCGCCATCAGCATTTTGGGCAGAGACGACGACCTGACCTTTAAGGGCAATGCGCACCTGGCGCAGGTCGTCGGGGCCAATTTTGAGGGCCGTCAAGGCGCGCAGGTGGGGGAATTTAGCCGTTATGGTGTCACTCAAGCCTGCCGGGTCAACGGTCAGGGAGATGGTTTCGCCGCCGAAGTCGCCATCGGCGCTGAGGGTGAGGCCGCCGTCAACGGCGTAGTGCAGGGTGAAGGCAGCAGCATCAGGATCAACGTCCCAGGCGATGGTGTCGCGCGCCACCCAATAAGCCTGGGCGCGGCTGAGATCGCCTTTGGGCGCGCCAGCGGTGTTGATGGTTAGCACGTGGGTCTCCGCGTTGTATTCAAAGAAGATTTCGGCAGCGTCGGCGGGAACGGTGAAGGTCAGGGGAGAGCCGCCCACCGCGCCGTCTGCGCCGTAGGTTTCGGCGCCGCTTTCGTTGAGGGCCACCTGGGCGGTGTAGGTTTCGCCTGTGTTGGTCAGGGCAAATGCAGATACAGTCGCCGCATACACGCCATTCCCGTCCGGGTCTTGCAGCCAGGCGCGCAGGCAGGCGGGGTCGTTGTCCGTCGCACAGCCCAGCTCATCCTGGAAACTACCAAACACGGTGGGAATAAGCGAGTTGACGTTGTCTGTGACCCATTTGGTCTTGTTGTCGAAGTAAAACTTGACCAGCGCGCCGCCTTCGGGCACAACCAGGGGGATATTGGGACCGTCTTTTTGGGCGTTTAGCCCGTAGTTGACGCTCCAACTCTGGTCAATAGCCGCTTTGTATTCGTAGCTGCCTGCCGGCAGTTCCCAGGCTCCCTGCCAGACGTCATCTTCCTCGTCCACCGCGAGGTAGGTATTGCTGCAATCGGGCTGCCAATCGCCAGAGCAGCCGAGGACGCTCTGGTTGGTGCCGGGAATGGTCACAAAATCGGGGTTGATATTGATGGGCGCAACCGCAATGACGGGCGGGCTGGTGGGCGCGCCTTCGGGCGCGGCAGCGGTGGCAATTGCCAACAGCTTGCTCTGCGGGTCCCAGGTGAAGGTCACCTGCGCCTTGTCGGGCACGGTGAAGGGAATGTTGTCGCCGCCGGCGACGCCTTCGACGCCGTAGTTTTCATCCCAACTTTCGTTAAGGGCTACTTTGGCTTCATAGTCGCCGGCGGGAATGTAGGTGGTGACGTAAGTGTACAGGCCGTCGCCATCCGGGTCTTGCAGCCGCGGGCGCAGGCAGTCGGGCGCCCAATCGCCGGCGCAGCCAACCTCATCCTGAAAGCTGCCCGGCACGCTGGCGACAAGGCTGTTCACGTTGTCTGTGACCCAGTGGGTGTTGTGGTCGTAGAAGAAGGTGACAGGCTGCTCTTCGTCCAGTTTGAGAGGGATGTTGGGCCCGTAGTATTCGGCATTCAAGCCAAAGTTGTCGTCCCAGGTGCCATTGAG
>JAGVTM010000164.1 GCA_019136785.1 Chloroflexota bacterium
CAAACAAAAGATATTCTATTTCCGGGTTGGGCCAGCGAAACTTAGATACCGTTTCCCCATCGCTGTGCAAAGTGCATTCAACAGTTTGACTCCCATCAGCCCGAATATGGACGATTTCTGTCAACCGGGTGATGGGTAGTGCACGATACTTGCCTGGCGGCCACGGCTCAGACAGTTCACCGCAGGATGGCTTTTTACGCACCAGCGGGTAGTGGGCGTATTGGACTGCCTGGGCCAATTGACCATTGGCCAGAAAGTGACGAATCTGAGCGCTCAATTTGTCTGCGTTGGTCTGCGCCAGACGCCGCAATCTGACCCCGCGTTCTTTGCCCAACTGGATAATGGCTTGCTGTGAACCTTCGGGCGTGCGCCCAAACGTTTGCCTGGCGCCAAACCATAGTTCAGCCAAATCTGCGTGGGCGCAAATGGTGTCATATAGTTCTGCTGCCCCCAAAGTCAGGTACTCTGGCTTGAAATGAATGTGCAAAACCCCATCGGCGCCAGCGTTCAGAAAGCAGTTAATGTTAGTTTCCAACTCATTGTATGTTATCCATGCCGCATCAGGATACGCTTTTTGGAAGACAAAAGTAGCCGGGGCAGGGTTTAACATAACTAACAAAGCATGATGATCATTTTGGTGCGCATGTTGAATGAGACGATGCGCCAGCGCCATATGATCAGGCAGAATGGGGTCCCATGTTCCCACTAACGCCACAATTGGTTTTGTGAGATGGCCATATAGGGTCGTGTCCATATAGATCACCTTTGTGTAAGAGAGAAGGAAGAAGGGAGAAGGAAAAGGAAAATGGGCAAACAGGTTTTGCCTATTTGCCCTTCTTCCCAATCTAGTAGAAGTGCAATTCCTTTGGGGAAGGTGAACTTCTTGTTGGCGAACTTCGCTCTGGACGATCCTGGATTTTATCCAACCTGCGCATTCGTTGAGCCGCAGCCAGTCTGTTCACAGCTGGTAACCGCACAGGTCCACCAACAGGAATCCAGACCACCGGCGACCATTTCGAGCTGCTCGTCAGTCAGTTCAACCTCCAAAGAGTCGTCAAAATTGGGCAGAACGATGTTGACGGTGCTGGCCGTATCGCTGAGAACGTTCACATTGAAGGGCACATCGCGACCAAACGCCTTGCTGATGGCAGACCGGGCATCACCACTGGTGAGCGCATGCCGAAACTCCTCATCTTTGTAGGCGCGTTCAATGATCGCATTTTCCAGGTCACGCTTTTCAATCTGGTACATTTTGTCTCTCCTTTTTAGAGTGAGTGAAGGGATTGATCTTGCGCAATCTTCAACCTGACCCGTGAATCATTTGGGATTGCACAAATAATGAAGACCATCGAAGAACATGACAGCATTGTAAAAAGAAACCAGACTAAACACATGATATACGGGTAATGTTTTGCGCATGATTTTCTTTAGAGAGAGGAATAGAGTGAAAGTCATGAGTAAAACATGCCGGCATCTACATGTTGTAAGCCCAGGAAAGGATAGACTAGCATTGTTTGGATCAGGCTTCCTCAAAGATTACACCGTGCAAAAGCAGCAAATTGATATTCAGGCATGGAATCCCCTGCTGGAAGTTCAATGTCTATCAAAGCCCTCTTCTCCCAACCTATCAGCGCCGGGGCGCGACCACTCCCATTCCCGGTTTTCCCACTGCCCGATGAAGTGCACGTGGCTGCCTGGCGGGACTATGCGCTTCAGGCGGAGAAGGAGGGTGTGTGGCCTGTGCTGCAGAGGTGCTTTGGCTGCCTGCGCTTTCCCATCCAGGCGGGCATAAGCCAGACGGAGCCTTATCAGCAGGCACGGGCAGGTCGGGCGGTTGCGACGGCGGCGGCTTTGTCCTTGCAGCAGCCGGATGGACTGGCATTGAGTTTGCAGCCTACGGCAGCGGGCGCAATTCCGGTGTTAACTGCGGGCTGTCGCGCCGATTTTGTGACGTTGGTGCAGGCGTTTGCCCATGGCAATGAACCCGTGGCTGTGCCTGATTCGATGGGGGCGGCCATGATTGCCGGCATTACCAACAGCCAGCGCCTGCGCGCCTTTCGTGGACTGCGCCCCGCCAAAAGCGATTACCAGGATCGCTTCATCCTGCTCAGCCGCGGCCCGTACAGCGGCGTACCCGCGAGCGCATTGGGCCTGGATGCAACAGCCTGGGATGCGCTTTCGCTGACCATTCGCCGTCATCACGAGTGCGCCCATTACTTTACCAAAAGGGTGTTTGGCGTGATGCGGCGGCATTTGCACGATGAACTGCTGGCGGATTATGCCGGCATTTCCGCCGCTCTTGGCCACTTCCGCGCCGACTGGTTCCTGCACTTCATGGGTCTGGAAGCCTATCCACCTTATCGCCCTGGCGCGCGCCTGGAAAACTACCTGGACGACGCCCTACATGAGCCGGCTGCCCGTGACCATATAGTCGGCTGGCTGGCGCGCGCCGCCCACAACCTGGAAACCTTTGATCGGGCGCAGGGCGGGCAGCCCGCGGATTTGCCGGGACAGACCCGCCTGCGCACGCAGGCGCGCCTGCGCACGCAGGCGCGCGTTCTCTACGCCATCGCCAGCCTTACCCTGCCGGAATTAGCTGCCGCCAATGCCCCAGATCGCCTGCTCAACTTGCTCATCCCCATGCCGGCAGCGATCTGGCAAACAGCCTGAGATGCGCTTTCGCTCCCCCTCTCTGGGCGTGGCGCCACTGACCACTGACCACTCGTCCCTGCGGCGTCTTCCGCCGCCGATCACTTTTAAGGAGTTCCCGATGCGTTCCGTTTTTCGTAAAGTTGCTCTCGACCGTCTTTCTTCGCCCGAACAGCTAGATACCCTGATGCACGTCACCTCGCCCATGAGTTGGCTGGGTTTGCTGGGTTTGCTGGCGCTGCTGGCGCTGGCTTTGTATTGGGGCGTGGCGGGAACGATTCCCAACCAGCTTACGGCGCCCACCATTTTGCTGCCCACCGGCGGCATTAAGAACCTGGTAGCCACCAGCAGCGGTCAAATTACGCAGGTGCGGGTGCAGCCTGGCGACACCGTGCGCGCTAACGAGCCTATCGCCGACGTGCTGCCGCTGGGCAGCGCCGAAAGCGTGCCTGTCACCAGCCTGCTGGAAGGGCGTATTTTGGAAGTCAAGCTAGACGTAGGGTCGCTGGTGCGGCAGGGAGAGGCTATTGCCAACCTGGCGTTTGTGGGTGACGGCACGGCGCTGGAAGCGACGCTGTACCTGTCGCCCGAAGACGGGCGGCGCGTTACGGCGGGGATGCCCGTGAAAATTGCGCCGCGCGGCGGCGGTAGTTTGTTGTATGGCACAGTGGCGGCGGTGGGGGATTTCCCGATTTCGCGCGCCGGCATTTTGCGCACCCTGGGCAGCGACGAACTGGCGCAAACCCTGGTCGTCTCGTCCACGCCCATAGAAGTGCGCGTGGTACTAAACCCTGACTCCGCCGCCCAGGCCCGCGCCAACGGCATTGCCGTCGGCACGCTGGCTTCCGCCACCATTCTGCTGGGCGAACAGCGGCCCATTGATTTGATTAAGTAACAAACGGCAGAAACCTGGTTTTTGTCAAAAACCAGGTTTCTACCTTCTGCCGGGAAGGATGGAAACATGGCTTCTTTCAATGTCAGCGCCCTCAAAGAACGATTAACCGGATGGCGATCTGCCGCAAGCGGCAGGCGGCAGCAGGCTGCCGGCAAGCGGCAGCGGGCCAGGACGCCAACGGTCATTCAAATGGAAGCGGTGGAGTGCGGCGCGGCGGCGCTGGGCATCATTTTGGGTTATTACGGCAGCTTTATTCCCCTGGAGGAACTGCGCGTAGCCTGCGGCGTCTCCCGCGACGGCAGCAAAGCCAGCAACGTTCTGAAAGCTGCCCGCGCCTATGGCCTGGAGGCTAAAGGGTATCGCCTGGAGCCGAAAGACCTGCTGCAAAAACCGATGCCGGCCATTATCCACTGGAACTTTAACCATTTTCTGGTGTTGGAAGGGATTCACAAGGACAAGGCTTATTTGAATGACCCGGCCAGCGGGCCGCGCGTGGTGTCCACCACGGAACTGGACGAAGCCTTCACGGGCGTCGTTCTTACCTTTAGCAAAGGGGAAAATTACCGGCGGCAGGGCAAAAAACCCGGCCTGTGGCAAACGTTGGGCGGACAGTTAACGGGTTCCCGCCTGGCGCTGGCTTTCGTTGTCCTGGCTAGCCTGGCGTTGGTGATTCCGGGGCTGCTGCTGCCGGCATTCACCCGCGTCTTTGTAGATTACTACCTGGTTGGCGGTCAGAGCCAGTGGGTACTGCCCCTGCTGATGGGCATGGGACTCACCGCCCTGGTGCGCGCCGCCCTCACCTGGATGCAGCAGCATTATCTACTGCGGCTGGAAACCCGCCTTTCCTTAGCCAGCGCCAGCCAGTTCATGTGGCACATTTTGCGCCTGCCCATTGAGTTCTTCACCCAACGCAGCGCCGGCGACATTAACAGCCGCGTGGGGCAGAACGAGCGCGTGGCCCAACTCCTGTCGGGCGAACTGGCGACCACGCTGCTAAACGTCATTCTGGTGCTGTTTTATACGATTTTAATGTGGCAATACAGCCCTGCCTTAACCTTCGTCGGCGTGGGCATGGCGGCGCTCAACTTTCTGGCGCTACGCTTCGTCTCCCGTAAACGCACCGACACTAACCAGAAGCTGGTGCAAGAACAGGGCAAAATGATGGCTGCCGCCTTCACCAGTCTCCAGATGATTGAGACGGTCAAGTCCACCGGCTCTGAGGCAGACGCCTTTACCCGCTGGGCTGGCTACCAGGCAAAAGCGCACAACGCCGCCCAGGAGATGGGCGTGCCTTCGCAAATTCTCAGCGTAGTGCCCAGGCTGCTTTCGCAAAGCGCCAATATCATCATCCTGCTGTTGGGCGGTTTGCTCATTATAGATGGGCAGATGACGGTCGGCGCGCTGGTCGCCTTCCAGACGCTCATGGTCAGCTTCCTGGCGCCTGTCAATCAGATGGTCAATTTGGGGGGCCAACTGCAAGAAATCGAAGGCATCGTCAACCGCCTGAATGACGTGCGCAATTACCCCGCCGACCCACAGGCGGAGATTGTCAGCGAATTGCAGCTGGAGACAGATAATCTGCGCAAACTATCGGGGCGCGTCCAGATCCGCAACCTGACCTTTGGTTACAGCCGCCTGACGCCGCCGTTGATTCAGGATTTCAGCCTGGACGTGGAGCCAGGGATGCGCGTGGCGTTGGTGGGCGGCAGCGGCAGCGGCAAGTCTACCGTGGCCCGCCTGGTGGCAGGTTTGTACGCCCCCTGGGAAGGCCAGATTTTGTTTGATGGGCGAGAGCGAGATGAGTTTCCGCGCATTGTGCTGAACAATTCGCTGCGTCTGGTGGATCAGGAGTTGTTCTTGTTTGAGGGCACAATCCGGGACAACCTGACCATGTGGGATGATCTGATTCCCGAAGAGAGTGTGATTCAGGCGGCGCGAGATGCCGGCATTTACGACGACGTCACCAATCGCCCCGGCGGTTTCCACTTCCAGGTGTCCGAAGGCGGGCGCAACTTCAGCGGCGGGCAGCGGCAGCGGCTGGAAATCGCCCGCGCCCTGGTCAGCAATCCGTCTATCTTGATTCTGGACGAAGCCACCAGCGCCCTGGACCCGGTCACCGAGCAAATCATTGACGACAATCTGCGCCGCCGCGGCTGCACCTGCCTTATCGTGGCTCACCGCCTGAGCACTATCCGCGACTGCGACGAAATTATTGTGCTGGAGCAGGGCAAAGTGGTAGAACGAGGCACGCATCACCAGTTGTGGCGCAAAGGGGGCGCTTATGCCCGCCTGATCAAGTCGGACGCGCCCTCCTCGGAGATGCTGCTGGATACGTTGTGGGAAACCGTAGCCGCCAAAGCGCCACGATGAAAGGAATGACGATGAGCACGAAAAATAACAAGCCGACGCAACCAGAAGAAGAAAAGGCGCGTCTTGAACGCGAGGTAGCCGAGTTATTTTTGCTGCATCTGCGCTATAAGGAATCCCGCCTGGTCAACGTGGGCGGGAACGCGCCCATTTTGCTGACCGACCCTAACGTCTGTTGGGTGGTGTATAAAGGCAGCGCCGACGTGTTTGCCGTCTCTCTGCTCCAGGGGCAAGCGGCAGGAGCGCGCACGCACCTGTTCCGCGTTAAATCGGGGCAGGCGGTCTTTGGCATGGACGTGAAACAGTCGCCTGACGATGCGGCTCTGATGGTGGTGGGCGGTAACCAGACCAGCCTGCTGCAAATTGACGCGGCTCGCCTGCAGGCGCTGGCGCACGACGCAGAGTTTGGCGAGCAGGTGGCAGAACTGGTGGATGGGTGGGTGAGCCGGTTGGGAGCGGTGCGCATGCCGGCATTACCCCCCAAAGAATGCGCCCGTCTTGACCCTGGTCAGAGCGTGCGTTTGCAGCGGGGCGCGTCGGTCTGCGCCCGTCGTGGCGTGCTGTGGGTCAAACACACGTGCGGCAAATCCCAATTGGGACGGGACAGCCATTTGCCGTCCCTCAATGGCGTAGGCCTCTACCCCATTTCCGAAAGGGCCTGGATTCAAACCCTGGAACCCAGCCAACTTGAACTGCTCAATACCCACGCTTTCCTGGCTGACCATGCCAACTGGTTTAGCCTGGAAGCTTTTCACCAGCACGTGCGTCAGGGCATCACCCATTGGCGGCAGCAGCAAGCGGCGCAGGAACAGACGCGCATTGCCGCCAAACTGTCTTCTGATCAGGAGATTGTAGACGAGGCGCTGCACGCGCTGGCCGCGCCGCTGCTGCCTGGCGAAGCCCCGCCGCCGCCCCCCGCCGATGCCGCCGGGCGACTGCTGGAGGCGTGCCGCCTGATTGGCGCGCGGTCAAAGATAGATATAGTGCCCGCTGCCAACGCAGCGGCTCCTGCCGGCAGCGGCGCGCCTGTCACCGTCAGCGACATTGCCCGCGCTTCTCGCTGCCAGGTGCGGCAGGTGGCCCTGCGCGGCGACTGGTGGAAACAAGACAATGGTCACCTGTTGGCGTATTGGGAGGAATCGGCGCAGCCTGTGGCTCTGCTGCGCTGTGGGCGCGCCCGCGGGCAGCAGTATGAGCTGCACGATCCCACGCGCAGTGCCCTGCTGCCGCTGACGCCAGAAATAGCGGATAAGCTGAAATCGTTTGCGCACATGTTCTACCGCCCTTTGCCCGCGCGCCGTATCACTGCCCTGGAACTACTCAAATTTGGCTTACACAGCGAGCGGCGGGATATTTATCTTTTGCTGGCGACGGGCATTGCCGTTGGCCTGCTGGGCCTGGTAATTCCGGTGGCTACGGGCACAATCTTTGACCGTATTATCCCCGATGGCGCGCGCTCGCAGTTGGGGCAGATCATCGCGGCGTTGTTTGTCATCACGGGAGCCATGATGTTATTTCAGATTGTGCAGAACCTGGCTGTGCTGCGACTGCAAGGGCGGCTGGGGGCGGATATGCAGGCTGCCGTCTGGGATAGGCTGCTAAATTTGCCCGTTTCTTTCTTCCGCGATTACGCTGCTGGCGACCTGGGTACGCGGGTGATGGGCATCTCCACCATCCAGCAAACGCTGTCGGGCACGGTGATTGGCGCGGGCCTGGCGGGCATCTTTTCCATCTTTAGCTTCTTCTTGCTCTTTTACTATGACCGTACCCTGGCTTTGGCGGCAACGCTGCTGGTAGGGGTAGCCGTGGCGGCAACGCTGCTCGCCGGTCGGCGGCAGGTGCGGCAGCAGCGGCAGGTAACGCAGGTGCAGGGGCAGTTGTCGGGCATTGTACTGCAAGTGATTCAGGGGATCGTCAAGTTCCGCGCTGCCGGCACGGAAGGACGCGCTTTTGCCAATTGGGCGCGCGCGTTTGCCCGCCTGAAGCAGGCCACCTTTGACTCGCGCCGCGTGGCTAACGGGCTGCAAGTGTTTAACAGCAGCTTCCAGGTGATCACCCTGATGGTAATTTTTGCCATGGTAGCTGCCGCAACGCAGGGGAGCCTGTCCACCGGGGAGTTCCTTAGCTTTCATGCCGCGTTTGGTCAGTTTTTACTGTCTGTATTGACCTTGAGCAGCGCCGGCATTGCCATTCTCAACATTGTGCCCCTCTACGAAAGAGCCGCGCCCATTTTACGCACGCTGCCCGAAATTGATCCCCTGCAAAAACACCCAGGCGAACTGTCCGGTCGCCTGGAAGTGGCCCATGTCTCCTTCCGTTACACGGAAGACGGCCCGCAAGTATTGCATGACGTTTCTATCCATGTGGAGCCAGGTGAATTTGTCGCCCTGGTTGGGCCCTCGGGTTCAGGCAAGTCCACCCTTTTCCGCATGTTATTAGGCTTTGAGACGCCGCAGGCGGGGGCCGTTTATTACGATGGTCAAAACCTGGCCAGCCTGGACGTGCGCGAAGTGCGCCGTCAGTTGGGCGTCGTGCTGCAAAATGGACAGATTATGGCGGGCGACATTTACACCAATATTGTTGGCTCCTCGCTCCTTACCCTCAACGACGCCTGGAATGCGGCGGAAATGGCTGGTCTGGACAAAGACGTGCGCCAGATGCCCATGGGGATGCACACTGTTCTCAGCGACGGCGGCGGTACGCTCTCTGGTGGTCAGCGGCAGCGCGTCCTCATTGCCCGCGCCCTGGTTAACCGCCCCCGCATTCTTTTCTTTGACGAAGCCACCAGCGCCCTGGACAACCAGACGCAGGCGATTGTCAGCCAAAGCCTGGACAACATGCAGTCTACCCGCATCGTCATTGCCCATCGCCTCAGCACCATTATGAACGCGGATCGGATTTACGTGCTGCAAGGGGGGCGGGTGGTGCAATCTGGCAGTTACCAGGAGTTGATGAGCGCCGACGGCTTGTTTGCCGACCTGGCGCGGCGGCAAATGGCATAAACAAAAATGGGCGGCTGGTAAACCAACCGCCCATTCTTTATGGGAGAGATCCCACACGGGAGCTTGTAGCCCGGAGTTTAAGCCCCCAGAGGTAGTGGCAAGTTATACGGGTGCGAGGCACTGGCCGCAGAAGTTCTAACAAGCCAAAGCCGTTCGGCCAGTGCCTTGCACCGCTAGGCGACGACTTCTTCTTCTTGCGCTTTGCGCAGACGGTCCACCTTGCGGCTCAGTGAAGCAACTTTCTTGCTCAGGTCTTCGATGTCGCCGGCGGTAGGGACGTTGAAGCGGTTGAGGATTTCCTCGGAGTAACTGCCGACGCGATCCTCTGCCTTGTCTACGGTTTTCTGAACCTGCTTGCGCTGTTCCTTCATCATTTTGTTGAACATTTCACGGCCATCTTTTTCGACGTCAGTGCCGCGTTCGATCAACTTGTTGGTGAATTCTTCACCTCTTTCAAACAGGTCGCCCAACTCTTCCTGGGCCAGGGAGAACAGCCCCAGGCCGGCCAAAACGACCTTGTGGGCGGTGTTGTAAACGGTCTCATAGGCGTTCTTGACACGTTCTTGTTCGACTTCAATCTGGACGTTCATGGTATCCTCTCTCGTTATTACTTGATTTCATTACAGCGTGTGGCTGAATGGATGTTTTACCATTTTACGCGCCGCGTCAAATGCGTGACGCATTGCGTTATAAGCATACTATAACGCATTGCGTCATTTGTGTCAAGTCCCAATTTCTGGCCCATGCTATGCCGTGATTCACCAGACAGCGCCTCAGCAAACTGTACCGATCTCTTTAGCTGCTCCCAACGCGACAAAATGGGCCAGAAATATCGGCGCCGGGCAATTTTGGGCGTATTTGCGCCCAAAATTGCCCATAAAAATGGGTGTCAGCCCCGCCGCAGGCGGGGCTGACACACACCCCGATTAAGCGCAGCGGTGCAGCAGTGCAGCGCTACCATTGACCACTCTCCCCACAAACTGCTACAATGTGACCATACAGGAGTTGCGGAGTTACC
>JAGVTM010000091.1 GCA_019136785.1 Chloroflexota bacterium
CCCCCACCCCCCACCCCCCTGCCCCCTGTGGGGGGTTGGGGGCTTTGGGCGGGGGGGTGGGGCGCTGCGCGCCCCGCGCCCTACATTACCCCTTCCCTGGCAAAGGAGCGGAATTGCCCGACCATTTCTTAATGCCCATGGTGGAAGGATTTCCCGCAAGGGAAGTGGGTTTATGTGGATAAGAAGCCTATGAAACGGTGGCTGCGGCGGGCTGGTTGTTTTGGATTGGCGCTCATCTGGCTGGCAGTTTTGTCTGTGCCGCTGCTGGCGGTGGTTATTGCCAGCAGGGGGCAGGTGCAATTGGGCGCACAGGAAAGCGCCCATCTGCGCCTTTTTCTGGTGCAGGAAGAGGGAAATAACGGACTGGGGATCGAATGGACGCGCGCAGGGGCGACAGAGGGAGAAAATCGCTGCTGGCGCACGTCGGTCAGTTATTGGCTGTGGGAAGGTCGGGGGGAAAATGTGACGTACTGCCAATGTGTGGATGATGCCGGCAACTTTGTGCGTGGCTGCTCCCCATGAGATACGCGAACCGGAACTAATTAGGGGGCGGGCATCTTGTTTGGGAATGTGATAGAATACGGGACAGTATGGATGCTTATTCAGAACCGCCGTTGGTAGAGTTGCTGCCAAGCCCATCACAGTTGGAGCGGGAAGCGGCGCAGCGCCGCTTTAACCGGCTGTATGTGTACACGCCGCTGGCGCTGGCAACGCTGATTTGCCTGGGACTGCTGGGTTGGCTGCTGTGGGAGACCGTCCTGGTTAACTGGTTCATGGAGAGCAACCGCGTAGAAAGCGCGCGCGGGCTGGCGTCTGGACTGGCGGATACGATTTTCATCATTATGGCGCTGCCGTGGGCGTTGTTTTGTCCGGTACTGCCACTGCTGTTTTTTGCCGGCATCTGGCGCGGCCGCCGGCAAGGGAAAGCGCCGCTGCGCCGGATGCAGCGCCTCTTCTGGCGGCTGGATGACGTGCTGCACAAAGTGGATCAAAAAGTGAACGAACTGGCGCCGCGTGTGGCGCATTATGTGGTTGCCGGCAACGCCCGGCTGACCCGCTGGCAAGCCACCGTTGCCCGCCTGGTACAGCGCCGCGAGTAAGGCGCGCGCCAGCGCTGCCAACAAACCAACAATACGGACTTACCGTACCGCAGGTAAACAAATGGAAAACAAGTGGAAACAGAAAACACTCATCCTGGGAGGGCTAATAGGCGCCGCCATCGGCTTGATTACAGCCTATTTGCTCATTCGCACCGCCGAAGAAAGGGGAGATGGGCCCCCCAAGATTGAAACCAAAGACGCCATCAAAGTTGCCGTTGCTACGATTGGCGCCGTACGCGGCATCGCCTCGTTAGGCGAGGGCAAATAAAGCCAGCCGGGCCGACCAGCTACAACCCGGGAGGGGGCCCGTCATATGCCACAAGTCGTTCTGGTTGATGACGACCCGCACAATGTGCAGTTGCTTAAGCTCTTGTTGGAAATGGAAGGTTACGACGTGATCACGGCGCGGGACAACCGTCACGCCAGGGCGTGTATTACCAGCCAGGTCAATGCTTTCGTTATTGATTACCAACTGGGCGGTCACGAAACGGGACTGCAATTAGTACGAGACATTCGGGCTGCCCACACTGCCGCCGATCCCGCTACGCTTATTATCGTCACCTCCGGGAACCAGCAGTGGCGCGAGAGCGTCCTGGAAGCGGGCGCCAACCGTTTTCTCTTGAAACCCTTCCCTCCTGGTGAACTCACCACCGAACTTAGAAATCTCTTAACATAGTGTATTGGTCACAAGTTGCGAAGAATTTTGCTCACCGCAAAGGCGCAAGGAGCGGCGCAAGGAGCGGCGCAAGGAGCGGCGCAAGGAGCGGCGCAAGAAGCGCGAAGATTACGGCTGTAATTCTTTCCTGGGCGGGTCAACCAATCTGTGACCATTACAAATTCTCTTGACACAGGTAGATGGCGCATAGCTTGACGGCGTTGGCATCCGGGGATGCCAACGCCTGAGCTGCCAGGATAACTTTGTCAGACAAACAGGCATCATTCAAAATGGCAAGTAAATCGGGCAAACACAAGCCCAAAAGTAAAAACACAGCCCGCCAGTGGCGGCGCATTGACCTTCATTTACATACCCCCGGTTCAGAAGATTATCAAGAACCCCAGGTAACCTATTTAGACATTCTGCGCCAGGCCGAAATTCGCGGTCTGGACATTATCGCCTTCACCGACCACAACAGCGTGGCGGGTTTTACCGCCATGAGGAAGGAGATTGAAAGACTGTTGTGGCTGGAAGAACTGGGCCGGATTGAGCCGGACGAGAAGCGGCGGCTGGAAGAGTACCGGCGGCTGCTTAACAAAATTCTGGTGCTGCCAGGGTTTGAGTTTACGGCCATGTTCGGCTTCCACGTTCTGGGCATTTTTCCACAAGACACGCCCATGAGCTATCTGGAGCACCTGCTGCTGACGCTCAATGTGCCGCCGGATATTATGAGCAAAGGCAAAACGACGGCAGGGGCAACCAGTGACGTGCTGACGGCTTACCGCGTGATTGACCAGGCGGGGGGCATCGTGATTGCCGCGCACGCCAACTCCGGCAACGGCGTGGCTATGCGCGGGTTGGATTTTGGCGGGCAGACGCGCATTGCGTACACGCAAGACGTTCATTTGCATACGCTGGAAGTGACCGACCTGGAAAAGCGGGGGCACTACACCACCCGCCGCTTTTTTGACGGCTCCAAGCCGGAATACCCGCGCCCCATGCGCTGCATCCAGGGGTCGGACGCGCACCGGTTGGTGCGCGACCCCAAGTCGCCCAAGTCGTTGGGCGTGGGCGAACGGGTGACGGAGATTTTGCTGGAAGCGGTGACGTTTGAAGCGCTGGCGGACGTGCTGAAGGGGAATGACCTGTCGCTGACGCGCCCGTTTCGCGGGCGGGCAGAACCGCTGGATTTCGTACAGGCGGCGCGGGAAGAAGGATCGTCCATTGTGCAAGCGTTTCACGAGAGTTTGCTGCAGCGCGGCGGTTATCAAGACCGCATTTTGCAGGATATTTGCGCCATGGCGAACACCAACGGCGGCACCATTTACGTGGGCGTATCGGACAATCCCAAAGACGCGCCGGTGGGCGTCAATGACGTGCAACGGGCGATTGAACGGCTGCAAGCCAAAGTTGCCGAACGTTTCAGCCCAGAACCGGAGCTGGCTATTGATGAGCTGATTTCCAAGGGGCGGCACGTGGTGCGCATTGTGGTGCGCGCGGGCGCGGACATTCCCTATGCCCTGGATGAGAATAAGTTCTTTGTGCGGGATGAGGCGGAGACGACGCTGGCCGTGCGCGATGAAATCGTGCAGTTGGTGGAGCGCAGTCTGGACAGGCGGCAAACGGAGGAAGAGCGCAGCGAAGCGAAAGTTGTGCCGGCAGTTCCGGTGATCAGCCCTCCCATCGAACCCATCAGCCACCGCGCCGAACCGGCGGCGGAGAGCGCCTTGCCGCGCACAGGTGTGGAAATTGTGGAAAGCCAGCAGCGCAAGAATGGCATTTACCATTCAGTGCGCGACCTACGCAATGGCAATCTGATTAAGAATGTGACGAAATCGTCGGCGCGTAAGTTGTGGCATTATGCTATCACCCAGGCTGAATCACACAAACCCGATCCCGCCAGGATGCAGTGGATAAACAACAAAGCGGTGCTGAATATGCGGCGCAAGGATGATTACGTCTGGTATGATCTGGCGCTGCAGGACGGGGACGAGGTGCGCGTCTTTTATGGGGTCACGGACAGCGGCTTAAACGACGAGTGGCTGGCAGTGATTGAGCAAAGCGGGATGACGCCCAAATGAAGCCAGCGCCATACCGGGTGGGCATCTTAACGGTGAGCGACCGCGGCGCGCGCGGGGAGTATGCGGATGGCAGCGGGCCCGTGATTTTGCAGCGAATTAGCCAGCGCACCCCGTGGGAAGCGGCGGAGCAGGCTATTGTGCCGGATGAGGAGGGGGAAATTGTGGCCGCGCTGCGCCGTTGGGTGCACGCCGGGCTGCACCTGATCCTGACTACGGGCGGCACGGGGTTTGCGCCGCGGGATGTGACGCCAGAAGCCACGCGGCGCGTGATTGAGCGGGAAGCGCCGGGGATTGCCGAAGCGCTGCGCGCCGAAAGTTTGAAGATTACGGCGCACGCTATGTTGTCGCGGGGGATTGCCGGCATTGCCGGGCGCACCCTGATTATTAATCTGCCGGGCAGCCCCAAAGCTGTGGCAGAGAGCATAGACATCCTGCTGCCCGTGCTGCCCCACGCCCTCAACCTGCTCAACGCGGCGCCGGACACAGAACAGCAGCACCGCCTGGTGTGAGCGCCAGCGCGCCTCCCCACCCTCTATGGCTGCCATTCCTTTTGACCTCCTGCGCCTGGACGATTTGCTGAGTGATGAACAACGCCGTCTGCGGCAGCAGGTGCGCCAATACGTGGCAGAGCAGGTGCTGCCGCACATCAACCCGTATTGGGAGCGGGCGGAATTTCCGCAGGAGATGGCTTTTGGTCTAAAAGAACTGCCCATTATGGGGGGGATGGTGAGTGGGTATGGCTGCGCCGGGTTGGACGCCCTGTCCGCCGGACTGGTGCGGTATGAACTGGGGCGAGGGGATGGCTCGATTGGCACGTTTTATGGGGTGCATTCGGGGCTGGCGATGGGCAGCATTGGTTTGTTGGGGTCGGAGGAGCAGAAGGCGCGCTGGCTGCCGGCAATGGCCCGCCTGGAGAAAATCGGGGCGTTCGGTTTGTCCGAGCCGGAGCGCGGCTCCGACGCGGCTAACGTGCTGACGACGGCGCGGCGCGATGGGAACAGCTACGTCTTGAACGGACAGAAGCGGTGGATTGGCAACGCGGCAATTGCCAACTACCTGATTATCTGGGCGCGAGATGAGGCGGGGCAGTTTGGCGGGTTTGTGGTGGAAGAGCCGCAAGAAAATCCAGGCGTGCAGATGCGCCCTATCGGCGGCAAAATCGGCAAACGGGCGGTGCTCAATGCGGAGATTACACTGCAAGAGGCGCGCGTGCCGGCAGCGAACCGGCTGGCAGGCGTCCGCTCGTTCCACGACGTCAGCCGCGTGCTGGCGCAGACGCGCTATACCATCTGTTGGGAAGCGGCGGGGATTGCGGCTGCCTGTCTGGAGTATGCGCTGGACTACGCGAAGAAGCGGCAGCAGTTTGGGCGACCCATTGCCGGCTTCCAACTTATCCAACAGAAACTGGTGGAGATGGCGGCGGACGTGACGCAAATGCAGCTTCTTTGCTTCCGGCTGGCGCAGTTGATGGCGCAGGGCGCAGCCAGCAGTGAGATGATCTCTTTGGGCAAGTACAGCAATGCGGCAAAGGCGCGGCGGGTGGCGGCGCTGGCGCGGGAGATATTGGGCGGCAATGGCATCTTGCTGGAAAATCACGTGGCGCGGTTGATGCTGGATGCGGAGGCGATTTACACTTACGAAGGCAGCAACGAGATTAATTTGCTGATTGTGGGACGGGCGCTGACGGGTATTAGCGCTTTTGGGTAATTTTGTTCACCGCGGTAGGGCTGCACTTAATCGTGGTGGGTGTCAGCCCCGCCTGCAGCGGCAGCCCGCCTGAAGAAGATAACTTTCACCGCAAAGACGCGAAGGCTTGTCCTGAGTATTACCGAAGGAACGCGAAGAGAAAGAAATAATTAATTGGTGAATTCGTGAATTCGTGAATGGTTAACGGTAAGGGAGGGTATCTTGTCTGTTTTTGAGAGGGATCGAGTGAGTTCTATGCCGGCAGCGCGCGCGCGGCGGCGATATAGGGCGGCGGCGGTGATAGGGGCGCTGCTGCTGGTTCTTCTGGCGGCGCAGCAGTGGGGGGCGCAGGCGGCGCGGCTGCCGGGCGCGGGGGCGGGCGCAACAGCGGCGGCGGAGCCGGTTGTGCGCGAGATTGATACGGCGCGCAGTTTGACCATTAACGGCATCAACGCCATTGATCTGTCTGGCATCCGGCAGGACGTAGGAGATTTGAATCTGGACGGACTGCCCGACCTGGTGATTGGGGGACGCCAGGCCGACCCCGGCGGGCGCACCGATGCCGGGGAGACTTACGTGCTGTTTGGGCCGCTGGCGGCGGGCGTCATGGAGTTGAGCACTGACGCGGACATCACTATTCACGGCATAGACGCGGGCGACCATTCGGGCATTGGCGTAGCGATTGGCGACTTTAACGCCGATGGCGTCAATGACCTGGCGATTGGGGCGCGCCGCGCTGACCCGGATGGGCGGGAGAACGCAGGCGAAGCGTATATCATCTTTGGGCCGTTTAGCGCGGGCGTCTACGAACTGGCTGATTTGCGCGACGTGACCTTTAATGGCATTGCCCCGTTTGACGAGACAGGCGTGGGCGTGGCGGGCGGGGACGTCAACGGGGATGGGTACGACGACTTGACGATTGGGGCGCGCCAGGCTGACCCGGATGGACGCGAAGATGCGGGCGAGACCTACGTCGTTTTTGGGCCGTTCAAAGAAGGCAGCACGCACGAATTGACGCAGGCGGATATTCTGATTAAGGGCAAACATCGCGGCGACCTGTCAGGATATGGGTTGGATACGGGCGACATAAACCACGACGGTCACCTGGATTTGCTACTGGGGGCGTGGGCGGCAGAAGGCAGCGGCGTCCTGAATGCGGGCGAGTTGTACGTCCTCTTTGGGCCACGACCTTCGGGCACGTGGGACTTGCAGACAGAGGCAGATATTACGATCAGCGGGCTGGGGGAAGAAGACCATCTGGGCGTGGGGGCGCGCAGCGGCGACATAAACCTGGATGGGTATGACGACCTGATGATTGGGGCGACTACGTCTGATCCGGATGGACAGTTGGAAGCGGGCGAGGCGTACATTGTGTATGGGCCGCTGGCGGCAGGCTATTACTATCTGGGGGACGTGGTGGATTTCATCTTTAACGGCATTGACTCCGCCGATTACTTTGGCATTGGCGTCTCGAATGGGGATTTGACGAACGACGGTCTGCCCGACCTCGTTTTTGGCGCATTTCGCGCCGACCCGCATGACACGTTTAACGCGGGCGAGACCTACATCGTCTTTGGGGCAATCGCCGACCTGGCGCTGGCGCAGCAGGTGAACACGCCGCTGCCGCAAACGGGGCAACTGCTGACAGTTCAGCTTGACGTGAGCAACAACGGGCCCAGCGCGGCGACCAACGTGAGGCTGGTGAACCCGCTGTCGCCGGACGTTACGTTTGCCAACACCAGCCATCCAGATTACTGCGTTTACGACGAAGGCGGGCACACGGTGATTTGTACGGCGGAGTCGCTGCCGGCAGGCATTAATCTCTCACTGCTCATTTCGGTGGTGCCGGGCGTAGATGGGGTCATCAGCAATACGGCTACATTGAGCAGCGAGATACCTGACTCTGACCTGAACAACAACACGGCGACGGCGAGCGTCAACGTGCAGCCGGCGTGCAGCGGGCTGACGCCCACTATTCTGGGCAGCGAAGGGGATGACACGCTGGTGGGCACTGCCGGGGACGACGTCATCTTTGGGCGCGGCGGCAATGATGTTATTCTGGGGTTGGAGGGCAATGACGCGCTGTGCGGCGGCGCAGGGGATGATTGGATCAGCGGCGATGCCGGCAATGACCAGCTACTCGGCGAAAACGGGCAAGACCACCTGAGCGGATTGGGCGGCGCGGACGCCTTTTGGGGCGGACCCGGCGACGACATCATCCTGGGCGGCGCGGGCAACGACGATGCCAGTTGCGGCCGGGATAACGACTACTTCGACGGCGGCGCGGAGTTCGATACGGCGCTGAGCAACTGCGAAATCCTGGTAAACGTGGAAAAGTTTGAACAGGCCGGCAAACCATGAGCCAATGGGTAAACGCCCATAGGAGCGCCAGGCGTCAGGGCGGGTTTGAAACCCGCCCCTACAGGGCGCGTCCATTGATGCTGTTGGCGCTGTTATTGGGCGTGTTGTGGTTTGCGCCTGCGCCCGCGCTGCCCGACCCCGGCGGCGTAACGGATTATGGACAGGGGTATTACTATGCGCAAACAGCCTGGGCCAGTTTGCACCGCGATGGGCGCAACTCTGACTTTGCGCCGCTGGCAGCCCCCCTGCCCAACCAGACCAAATGGACAGCGCTGGATGGGGCGTCTATTCCCACCGCCGTCGTGTTTGGGCCCGAAGGGAATCTGTACGTGACCAGCGGGCGGGGAGCGGGTTACAGCCATTTGCACGCCCTGGATGGGGCGGGAAACGTGGTCTGGGAAGCGCCGCCGCAGCAAAGCCTGGCGGACCTGGATTCGGGCGCGGTCTTTGGCTCGCCCACGGTGGATCGGGATGGGACCGTTTATCTGAGCGACAGCAACCAGTTTTGGGCTTTTAACGCGGACGGCAGCGTCAAGTGGGTGACGGATATTCCATTTGCCAAGTCGCCTTTTGTGACGGCCATTATCACGCCGCAGGGGTACGTGGGCGGGGTGACGTTTGATGGCAAGGTGGCTTTCTACCAGCGGGAAGATGGGGCGCCGGCGCTGCCTGTGCTGGATTTGCCGGGGGGGCCGGGGCCGGACGCCGTACCGCCGCCGCCGGGCGTGTTTGGCGGCGGGCTGCTGGACCCAGCGCTGATTGATGATCTGTATAACCGCCTCTTCGGCTATGGGTTCGAGGTCAACAATACGCCGGCAATTAGCCCGCAGACGGGGCGCATTTTTATTGTGGCAGCGGGGGAGACGCCAGAGGTGGGCGTATTGTATGGGATTGACATTGTGGGCGGGCAGATGGAGATTGCTTTCCAGACGCCCATGGGCAGCGGCAGCGGCACGGCGCCGGCGGTAGCCGCCGACGGCGGTCTGGTGTTTGTGGCGGATGGCGGGCACGTGATGTATGCCATTGATGCACAGACGGGGGAGGTGGCCTGGACGACGAAAGGGGCAAGCATTGCCGCCTCGCCCACCATTGGGGCGGACGGGACATTGTACACGGGCGGCGGCAATTTGTCGGCGCTGAACCCGGCGGATGGGGAGGTATTGTGGAGCGTCAACTTTGATGAACTGGCGGGGACGCTGCTGCCGGCATTGCCGCCGGAAACGCCGTTTGTGGAAACGGGGCTGCCGGTGGGTAAAGTGAACGGCGTGATTACGGCGTCGGCGCGGCAGTTGTGGGTGGTGGTGACGCTAGGTTATGACATCGTGCTGACCCCGCAGGGGGGCTCGCTGCCGCTGCCCAAGCTGGTGGCGCTGGCGGCAGTGAATCCGGCGGATGGCGGGCTGAACGGGTATACGCTGGTGCGGGATACGAATGAGAGCGACATCACAATTGATGCGGATGGCAGCCTGTATGTCTCGCACACGGCTTTGCTGTCGTCGCTGTTTTATTATGGCTTGAATCCGATTTTGCCGCCGGAACTGCAACTGCCCACGGCGCCGCCGGCGGGGATTACGGCGCTGGAACCGGTGTCCTGGCGGGGGTTGGCGCTTGCCGGCATTGATTGGGCGCAGGAATTGAGCGGGCAGGCATTGGCAGAGCTGCCAGGGGGAAATTTGCAGGCGGCGTTTACGGCGACGCGGCAGGGGCGGATGCAGTTGGCGGCTACGGCGGGTACAATCCTGGATGCGGTGGAACGGGGAGAGATTTCGGCGGGGACAGCGGCGGCGGCGCGGGCAGCGACCGTCCAGGCGCAGAATGCGCTGACAAGCGCGCGCGCTATCTTGGGACAGCCTAATCCGCCACCCTTTGGGCAATGGCTGGCGCGGCAGTACGTGACCTATGCGGCAGCGGCGCTGGATGAGGCGGCGGTGTTGTTAGGATCTGAAGATGGGACGCTGATTAACGCAGAAATGAGACGCTGATTGGCGCTGATATGAGGTTGTTAGGATCTGAAGATGGGACGCTGATTAACGCAGAAA
>JAGVTM010000371.1 GCA_019136785.1 Chloroflexota bacterium
CTCATCTTCTATGGGCTGCATAGCTGGCTGGTCTTATTGACGCGGCGGACTGAGAGCGGCTTTGCCGGCAAACTGTCGCTGGCGGCTAACGGAACTATGGCTCTGCTGTCCCTGGCGGCGTTGGTGGGTTATCTGGCCCCGGCTTATGCCCGCCCTCCCTCGTTTGCCGCTGATGCGCCGCTGCCTAATCCTGTTGCCATCCAGTTCGATTACTTTGCCCGCCTGCGTGGTTACGATATAAGCGTGGAGACCCTGGAACCGGGTATGCCGCTGGACGTTACCCTGTATTGGGAAGTGACGGGGCAGCCGCCCGGAAATTATCTCTTGTTTGTTCATCTGCTAGACACAGCTAACGAGACGCTGACGGCGCAGCGGGACACCCATCCTGGCCTGGGCAACTTCCCCACCAGCGAGTGGCGACCCGGCGACCGTTTTGTGGAGCAGATTCGTCTCTATTTGCCTGAAACAGCCTATGCGCCCTCCCAGGCAGCAGTGCAGATTGGCTTGTACGCGCCCGCCGGCTACCGCCTGGGTATCACGGATGCCCATGGCCAAAGTTTGGGGGATGCGCTGCCCCTGGGAATGGTGGACATTACCCCTGCCGCTGCTGCCTATCCCAATCCGCAAGACCAGAACTTCAACGATCAGGCGTGCTTGGTTGGTTATGCGTTGAGCCAACGGTTGGCGCAGCCAGGCGACGACGTTCAGGTGACGCTCTATTGGCAGGCGCTGCCGCACGTTACGCCAGGGAATGTGGTGCAAATGCGGCTGCTGGACGAAACAGGCGCAGCGCGGCTGACGGTGAATGCTCTACCTGACCCGCCCATGACCACCTGGCAGCCGGGGCAGGTTTACCCCATCACGGTAACGCTGCCGCTGGCAGCCGAAACGGTAGACCCAGGCGTTTACCAGCCTGACCTGGCCCTGCTGGATGGCCGCGGCGCGCGGCAGAATATCCTGGCTCCAGACGGTCACTGGATTGACGATCACCTCTTGCTGTCTCACATTCGCGTGACCGCGCCCACCCCGCCGTAAAAACCCGCCATGCAGCCGCCCGCGCTGGACACGCTTGAGCAATATCGCCAACGCTTTACAGACGTTGCTTATTGGACGCCCTACGTGCAGATAGTTTGCCAGCGGCATCGCCTGTTTCCCTGCGCCCCCATTCGCACGGGGTTAGCGGGGACTTTTCCTGTCTTCATCGTGGCTGAGCGGTGGGTGGTCAAGTTCTTTGGTATGCTTTTTGATGGTCTGACTGCCTGCCACGTGGAAAAGGAAGCCGCTACCCTGGCAGCGGCTGTGCCGGGTCTCCCCGTGCCGCCTGTCCTTGACGCCGGGGCGCTGCTGCCGGATGGCGGCTGGCCCTACCTCATTTTCCCTTTTGTGCCTGGCGTCAGCATAGGCGCGGTGATGGCTGAACTGCCGTGGCGTCAGAAGCTGGCTCTGGCGGCGCAGTTAGGGCGCTGGCTGCGCCAGTTGCATGGCGTATCATTGGACAACGCGCTCTACCTGCGACCATCCTGGCGACCTTACGGTGATTTTCTGGCGCAGCAGCGGGACACGGTTATGGCGCGGCTGGCTGCCTGGGGCAGTCTGCCGCCGCATTTGCTGGCGCAGGTTCCTGACTATTTGCTGCCTCTTACTGAGCTGGTAGATGAACGGCGTCTGCCGGCATTGCTCCACGCAGACGTGACCGCAGATCATGTGCTAGGCGCGTTGCAAGGTGGTTCCTGGCAAACGCACGCCTTGATTGATTTTGGCGACGCCCTCGTTGGCGATCCAGTCTATGAATTGATCCCCCTGCACCTGGATCTGTTCCAGCGAGATAGACGGTTGCTGCGCACCTATCTGGACGCTTACGGGGTAGACGCAGCCGAACAGCAGGCGCTGCCCCATCGCGCCATGAACCTGGCGCTGCTGCACCCGTTTAATGTTCTGGAACATAGCCTCGCCGCAGACGAATGGGCGGCGGACACACTATCCGAACTGGCGGCTCGTCTGTGGCAGACCTGGGAGTGATTTCTTGCCTTAAAACGGGCAAAAAGGCATCGGCGCCAGGCAATTTTGGGCGCAGACGCGCCCAAAATTGCCCATAGAAATGGGTGTCAGCCCCGCCGCAGGCGGGGCTGACACCCACCATGACTAAGTGCAGCGCTAACTCCGCCAGAGCAAACTCGTTCAAATTGAGGATTGCTGCGATTTACCAATCCCGTTTGACTTTG
>JAGVTM010000478.1 GCA_019136785.1 Chloroflexota bacterium
TCTGAATGACTGGCTGGGGCGGATTGGTGGCAATGTAGATTCTTAACTGCTCCTCAATCTCCTGGAGGCTCTTCTGCCCAATGTTTTTGACAAACCAGATTCGCTGTGGGAAGTAGGCGATCAATTCGCCAATTGTGATTATACCTGCCCGACATAAGGCATTAAAAGACCTTTTTGACAGGGACAAGGCTGCTATTGAGGTATCATCTTCCAGCCAGGGAGTAAATTCAGCTGCGGAGCTATCCGACTGATCGGGCGTTGTGGCAACGTTCTCTTCGCTACGGCGGGGAGCAGTCCGGGTAGAATCTTCCTTTAAGGTTATGGGGGCAGAGGGGGCGAGCGGTGCAGATGAATAGGCGTTTCTCTGTTCAGCTTTGCTGCTGCTCCTGTGTTTCTCTATGGCAAGAATTAAGCGGCTAACGCCAAGAGGGTCCAGACGCTGCACTATTAGTTTACGCCGTAACTCGGTATCAAGCTGCGACTGGCTGATTGATTTGCCGGCACGCTGCAATATATCAAATAGCAAGGTTACCAGCGGTCTGGCAAACTGATAAGCGTTTTCTTCCCCGAGCTTAACGAAGACTCGCTGGTTTATTTCATTTACTTTTTCGACCGGTAGCCCAATGATGCGCCCTAATGCGCCAACGGAGAATCTATTTGCATCGAGGTAAAGATAGTCAAGAACTTTTCTTTCTGTGTAGCTGAGTCCGCTCAGCCATTGTTCAACCACGTCGTCTAGCCGTAGATGGGGCGGTTCTGCTGCCACAGCCTCTACATTAGGGGGTAATGTTGCATGTGCATGTTCAGTTTCCTTTGTCTGTCGTGAGGAGGCTGTCGGCTCTTGCGGTTGTGTTCCAACCTGATCTGGTCTTGAGTATGTGGCTGGGTCAAGTATTGATAGCCGTTTTTGGGCTTCTTTATGGGCAGGGTCAAGTTTCAAGACCCTCTCCAGGCAAGCAATCTTTTGCTGCGCGGTTTCCGTTACATAGCTTAGCAAGAACCAGGCTTGAACGTTTTGATGGTCGGCTACCAGGATCGCCTTGAGTAAACGACCAGCTACTTGTCTCTTGCCGGCTTTCATAGCTGTGACGGCTTCTTGTAGTTGTGTTGTAGTCGTTGCGTCCATTCCTAAAGCAATAAGTGGTTAGTAAACAAGGTGTGTTCCAAAGTGGGAATCTTACACAATATTTGTCTATGGCTGAGGGCAGCCTATTATACTTGCGATCGGGCTAAAGAAAAAAGTTTTCCATAGACGCTGTTATTACTCCTGTACTCATCCCAGGAAGGTGGGGGTGTCGCCGTCAGGGGGGGAGATGCCAGCGCGTCAGCCCTCCGCGTTTGCGTATGCACCATAACCGCCATATACTTTTCAGAAATGACGCGACAAAGCCTGGGACGGCGGACTATTTTGATTCCCCAGACTTAAGGAACAGTTACGCTATGCCAATAACAACCATTACCCGTGAGCAAGTAATCGAACTCATCAATACGCTGCCTGAGGAACGTCTACAAAGTTTGTATGACTTCACGTTATTCCTCAAGCGGCAGCCAATAGAGCTTACGCCAGAGACAGACCTGTTTGGAGAAAGCGCTGCGGAGATTGAGGCAGACGAAGGAAGATGGCAAGAGCAGTATGACGCTTCACGCGACCAACTACGCCGTATGGCACGTGAAGCAGCTGCCGAATTTCGTGCAGGACGCACACAACCAATGGAATTCTCAGAAGACGGGCGGCTCCTGCGATGAAATCGCATACGGAAGCACGCTTCTGGAGAAGTTACAACAAGCTACCTACAGATGTACAGCAACAGGCCGATGCAGCCTATGCAATCTGGAAGGAGAATCCGTATCATCCAAGCCTCCAGTTTAAGCAGGTAGATGCGCAAGCGCCCATTTACTCTGTGCGTGTTGGACGAGGATATTGTGCCTTAGGCTGGCGAGAGGGGGATACAATCATCTGGTTTTGGATTGGGGACCATGACGAATATGACCGTCTGCTGCGTTAACGACGCGGAGCATAGGCAATCGCCAGGCTCAGGGAGTGGGGTGATGGTTACGATGCATTGTTGCGGCATATCCTGACAAGGGGGCAATAGGTTCTATGGCTTACCCCAGGAAGGTAGGGGTGTCGCCGTCCGGGGGGGAGATGCCGGCAAGCCACCTTGTCAACGTGAAAGCCAGCACAGCCAGCGCCAGCAGGATGAGGGCGGTGACGAAGGTGACGCGCAGGTCTTGTTCCAGCGCGCCGTAGACGAGTAGGGGCATGGTTTGGGTGCGGCCCTGGAGATTGCCGGCAAAGAGCATGGTGGCCCCAAATTCGCCTAATGCCCGCGCCCAGCCGACAATCAAGCCGGTGAGCAGGGCGCGGGCGCTTTGGGGGAGCATCACGCGCCAGAAGATGGCCCAACGGCTGGCGCCGTCTACGGCAGCGGCGTCTTCGTATTCGCGCGGCAGGGAGTCAAAGCGACTCTGGGCGGCGCGAATGTAAAAGGGGGACGCCACAAACAACTGCGCCAGGACTACGGCTGCCAGGGTAAACGGGATGGTGATGTTCAGGTGAGCCAGGGGGATGCCCACCAGACCGCGCCGGCCAAAGGCGGAGAGCAGCGCCAGGCCCGCCACGACGGGGGGCATGACGATGGGCAGTTCCACAAAAACGGTGATTAGCCGCTGCAAGGGGAAGCGGTGGCGGGACAGAATGTAAGCCAGGGGCGTGCCCAGGATGACCATGAGAACAACGGCGATGGCGGTTGTGCCCAGACTGAGGGTGACGGCAGAAATGATGGGGAGTTGGTTGAGAGCTAACGCGCCTTCCAGCGTGGCGGCGCGCCAGATCAAGGCGATAAAGGGGATGACCAGGAACAGGGCCATGAAGGCGGCGAGGGTGGAAGGTATGAGGTATGAGGTATGAGGTATGAGGTTGGCGATTCGGGGCAAGGTTTTTTGTCCGGCAGCCGGCGGGGGGGGCGGGTTATGGATTTTCATTGGCTGGCGGGGGAGCGAAGCCCCAGCGGGCGAGGACGGCTTGCGCGGCGGGGCTGAGGATGAAGTCCAGGAAGCGTTGCGCCAGTTCGGGGTGGGGGGCGTCGGCTAAGGGGGCGATGGGGTAGGCGGCGATGACGTTTTGGGCGGCGGGGATGGGGATTTGCTGCACGCGGCGGGCAAGGTCTGGGGTGACGTCGGAGGTGTAGACGATGCCGGCATCCGCTTCCCCCAGCGCAATTTTAGCCGCCACCTGGCGCACGTTGTCCTCTTCGGAGACCAGGTTGGCGTAAAATCGCTGCTGAAATTCGGCGGGCATGGTCGCCACGATTTCGTCGGTGTAGGCGCGCACGGGCACGCCGGCTACGGCTAAAATCAACTGGACGCCAGGTTGGGCCAGGTCTGTGAGGGCGTGAATGTTGGCCGGGTTGTCTGCCGGCACAATCACGGTGAGACGGTTGGAAACAAACAGCACGTCTGTACCCGCGGCCACCCGGCCGGCCTCTATGACGGCTTGCATTTGCGTGGTATTGGCGGAGGCAAAGAGGTCGGCGGGAACGCCTTCGCGCAATTGGGCGGCTAACTGGGATGAGCCGGCGAAGTTGAAAACGACCTGAACGCCCGGATTCTGCGCGGCGAACGTTGCCGCCAGTTCGTTAAAGGCGTCCGTCAGGGAAGCGGCGGCAAAGACGGTCAACTCCGTGCGCCTGCGCCCGCCTGCGGGCGCATCGGATGCGGCGTCGCCAGACGGGCCGGCGCGGCAGCCTATCAGCCCCCAGACCAGAAACAAGCAGAAGACCCATTTCGCTTTCATGCGCTTATGCCTCGGCGCACTGGTCTAGCCAGGCCAGCATGGCCTGAATCTGGCCCAGGCGAAATTGATGCACTAATAGACTGTAACGACGCCCCCGGGCTTCTTCTGCCTGGGCGATTTCTTGCCCGGCAGCCAGCCATTGCCGGCATTGCGCCCGTTGCGCCGCCAGCAGGTGGGCGGTGGCGTCCGGCCCTTCCAGGCGGGCAAAGTACAGCTTCACCAGAAATTCCAGCCGCAGGGAGCGACCATGCAGCACCGGGTTTTGTACCCAGGTGAGATAGGCGGTTCTGCCGGCATCGGTCAAATGATAGTTTTTGCGCGGCGGCTTGTTGTCTTGCGGTTCAATGGTTGCCGCAAGGTAGCCAGCCTCTTCGAGTTTGCCCAGCAGGGCGTAAAGCTGGCTCAACTTTATCTGCCAGACCTGGCCCAACCCGGCAGGGGCTGATAGCGCCTGGTAGATGGCGTAGCCATGCCGGGGTTCCTGGCGTAAGAAGCCTAATAGGGCAAGTTCGATGGTGAGTGAAGAAGATGACATAGTAATAATCAAAGAATGAATATTCAATTTCTGAATAGATGGGTATTATAGAGGATGATGGGGGGGAGGGAAAATAATTAATGGGTGAATTGGTGAATTGGTGAATGGCTAACGCCGCAGGGTTTGTTCTAGCTGCGCCAGGGAGATGAGGCGGGCGCCGCTTTGCTGCGCTTCTTGCTGCAAGGCGTCGCTAAATCCGGCGCGGGCAAACAGAACGTATTGGGTTTGCCAGCCAGCAGCAACCTGGGGCATACGCTGGCTGCGCTGCTGGAGATCAACGAGCAAGTGGCGCTCCAGAGGGCCTCGCCCCCATTTGGCTTCACCGATCAGCAGCCGCTTCTGGCGCGGGGCGGCGGCTACTACGTCCAACTGTACGCCTTTGCCGCGATAGGTGCGCCAGTAGGAGCCGACAATTTCGGGCGTAAAATCCAGCTCCCCAGACAGAGCGGCGGCCCATACCCATTCGCGGCATAGCTCTTCGAAAACGTGTTCGCCCAGAAATGGACGGAGTTCGGCGTCTATCTTACTGGCGGCGGCGGCCTGATAGCCGCGTTCAATGGCGCCAAGTTGGGGCACAATAAAGCGGTAGTAAAAGCGCAAAAAGTGATCGCGTACAAAATAGCGCCCACTTTTGCTGCGGAGGGGGGAGAGAACAGGTTCCCGCCGTTCAATAAATTCCAGTTCTTGCAGCACGTTCAGGTAGCGCCCCAAAGCCGTTTCAGGCAGACCGGCCATTTTGGCAATATCTGACCATTGGTGGAAGCCGGACGCGATGGCGGACAGCACAGTTTCATACGTTTGCGGCTGGGACAACTGCTCGTAGAGGATGACGGCGGGATCGGATAGCATCATGCTGCCTGGCAACAAGCAGTGGTCACGAAGGGCAGTGACAAAACTGGGCGTGCGGGTGAAAAGTTCCAGGTATGCCGGCACGCCCCCCGTAACACCGTAGATAGCCACACGTTCATCTGCCGGCCTTTCCGGAAACATCTCTTGCACGGCGGCGTAAGGCAGCGGGCGCAGTCGCATGTGGGCGATGGCGCGCCCGTACAACGGCGCCTGATAGGAGAACACTTCGCGCGCCATCATGCCCAACAAGGACCCTGTCAGAATGAGCTTAAGCTGGGGTATCTGCGATAAGCGTTGATCCCACGCTTTCTGAAAGATGCTGCTAATGGCGGGCTCATTCCGCAGCAAATAGGTGAATTCATCCAGCACCACTGGCTGAGGCTGCGGATTGAGCGCGACGATGTCGCCCAGGTGGTGCAGCGCCTGCTCCCAACCGGCGAAGGTGAAATCTGCCGTAGGCGGGCCAGCCAGTCGCGGATCGTGGCGCAAGATGGCTTGCGAGAAGTCGCGCAGTTGATAAGCCTCGTTGTGCGTCGTCGCCACCCAATAAAAAGCGGGCGTTTCTGGACGTTGCGCCAGAAAATGGGTGAGCAGGCGGGTTTTGCCAATGCGGCGGCGGCCATAGAGGATGAGCAGACCAGCGTTGGTTGATTGCAGGAAGTTTGCCAATGCTTGCAGTTCCCGCTGTCGCCCGGCGAATTCTAGCATATGTTTCTCTCCAGATGTTGATTATAATTGATTACATTATAATAAGATTGTTTATTATAATCAACAATTTGTAGAGATTCAGATGGATATGCTCACATCGTCACGACTCGGCAAAGACGAGGGCGGTGAAGGTGTAGAGGGCGGCCTGGGTGAGGGGGAAGTTGGGGGGCAGACCGGCTTTGTAGCACAGGTTGGCTAAGAAGGTGTCCAGGTCCCAGCCGCGATGGACGGGGACTTCGGGGAGGAGCAGTCCCTGCCGTTCGCCAGCGCGAATGAGCAAGCCGTGCTTGCCGATTTCGATCTGGCTCAGGTCGATGACGCGGCGCAGGGGGGAGAGCACGGAGATTTCCAGGCGGGTTTCCTCTAGTTCAGAGAGGGTGAGAGAGAAGAAGCGGGGGTCTTCGGTGGCGGCGCTGACGGCTACCTGGGGAACAATGACGGCGAGGGGATGGTCTGCCGGCATGTGCCCGATGCAGCCGCGCAAAGGTTCGTCGTGATTGCGCCCGCCGCCGCGCCGCCACAGGGTGACGAAAACGCCAGCCGGCCGCGCCAGTTCGGGGTCGCCGGTCATGGCGGGGGGGCGCGGTTGGCGGGAGAGGTGGGCGGCAATGGCGGCGCGGGCGGCTGCCAGCAGCGCCTGCTGCCGCGGCGGCGTCAGGTCAGGCGGAACGTAGCGCCACATCATCACCGCGCCGTAGCCGACGACGCGCGGCGATCCCCCGCCGCCGTCGGCTCCGCCGGGCAGTTCCTGGGCGGCGGCGGACGCAGAGGTGGTATAGCCGAGGATGGCAGTGGTGTCTGCGCCCAGACCGCGCGCCACTTGTAGGGTCACCTGGATGGGGCCCTGCCCGCAGGCGGCGGTGACCAGATGGGGGATGCCGGCTTTTTCCACCTGGCGCATGGCTTGACGCACGAGGGACGGGTCGCCCGTTTCCAACGCGGACAGGGTGGCGCGGTCAGCTTTGACGGCTGCGGCTTTTGCCGGGTAGTGGCAGAGGTCGGAAGAGGCAATGATCACGGCGCGGCGCCGGCCCAGGTTAGCCAGCAGCGCCTCGCTGAGGGCGTTGACAGTGTGGCGGTCGCGCTGCCCCATCAGGATAGGCACGATGGCGCAGCCGGGGCAGGCGCGCTGCAAGAAGGGAAGCTGCATTTCAATGGGGTGCTCGCCAGCATGGGCTTCGGGGTCGAACGTGATGCGAAAACTGGCGGCGACGAGGGCTTGAGCCAGTTCTTCATCTACAGGGACAACGCCCAACGGCGTGGCAAAGCCGCCGCGGGCCCAGACGGAAATGGGGTGGGAAACGGGGGGATGGTGGTCGGCGGCGATGATGACGGCGACGTCGTAAGGGTTTCCCCTGGCGTGGGCAGCCGCCATTTGCTTGAAGGCGCGGGCGGCGGTGGGGCCGGAGTAGGCGTAGCCGGCATGGGGGGCAATCAACCCCAGGGGGTCGCCATCTATGGGGTTGACAGCGTCTAGCAGGCGGTCAACCAGGCGAGCCAGGTCGTCGGGGTCGCCGGGATACCAGGCGCCGGCGACGGCGGGAGAGCGAATGAGAGAGGGGGAAGGAGTGGCAATCATAAGTGTCTGAACAGTTTGTCCTACAGATCCGCGTCTCCGCGTGAGGTTGTTCTTAAAGCCCTGTCCTGAGCGCGGACGGCTGCCGTCCGTTGTCGAAGGAATGGGCGGGTTGGCAACCCGCCCTACAGGAGTGGCTATTCTCGAAGGAGGATGGGTAGGAATTGTTCGGTGTCCAGGTTTTGGGTGACGAGGGACCACAGTTCCAGGCCGGTGTAGCCGTCGTCGGCGACGAAGAAAAGCTGGTCGTAGACGTCAGTCAGGTAGAGGAGGCTGGCGCTGCCGGCATTGTTGATGTCGCCCAGGCGCAGGGTTGTGCCGGCAGCGCCGTCGCTGCGCCACAACTCTAAGCCGGTTACGCCGTCATCGGCGACAAAATAAAGGCGGTCGTTCACCAGCCTTAGCTGCTGCGGGCTGCTGTCGCCGTCGGGGTTCAGATCTACCAGCAGGGTCGTACCTGCTTCCGTGCCGTCGCTGCGCCACAGCTCGCGCCCGTGGCCGGCGTCCGTAGCTACAAAGTACAGGGCGCCTTGCCAGGGCGTATACCAGCCAGGAGCGCCGGCTGCGCCGGGGTAGATGTCTTTGACCATCGTGGTGCCGGCAGTCGTGCCGTCGCTGCGCCACAGTTCACGCCCGTGGCTGAAGTCGTCGGCGTCAAAGTAGACAATGCCGTTCAGGGCTGTCATAAAGGATGGGTAGGCGTCGCCGCTGCCGGGGGCGATATCTTTGATCAGGGTTGTGCCGGCAGCCGAGCCGTCGCTGCGCCACAGTTCCTTGCCGTGGGCGGCGTCGCGGGCGCTGAAGTAGAGGATGCCTGGCTGCCGGCCAATGCCTTGCACGTAAGCCAGATTGGAGGGGGAGCTGCTGCTGCTGCCGGCATAAATATCCTTGACCATGAACGTGCCAGCCAGGCTGCCATCGCTGCGCCACAGTTCCACGCCATGCTGACCGTCATCGGCGCTGAAGTAAAGCACGTTGCCGGCGGGCGTAAGGTAGCCAATTTGGGGGTAGATGGGGGTGAAGTCAGTCAGGCGCCAGGTGCCGGCAGGCGTGCCGTCGCTGCGCCACAGTTCCTGTTCGTGCTCGTTGTCGTTGGCAATGAAGAAGAGCAAGCCGCCGGCCACCGTCAACTGCTGGGGGTGGGAGGAGCCGGCCGGGTTGATGTCCTTAAACAGGGTTGTGCCGGCCTCGCTGCCGTCGCTGCGCCACAATTCCTCATCGAAGTTGTCGCTCACAGCGCTGAAGTACAGCCAGTCCTGGAAAACGGTCAGATAGCCGGGGAAACCATCAGACAGGCTAATGTCTTTGACCTGGAGCGTGCCGGCATCTGTGCCATCGCTGCGCCACAGTTCATAGCCGTCGGGGCCTCTGGCGGAAAAGAAGACCTGATTGTGGTAAGGGGTGAGGTAGGTGGGGGCGCTGGACAGGGTGACGGTGTTGATGTCTCTGACCATGACGGTGTTGGCTGCCGAACCGTCGCTGCGCCACAGTTCTATGCCGTGCTGGCCATCGTTGGCGCTAAAGAGCAGCGCGTCATTGAAGGCGGTCAGGTTGGTGGGGACGGCAATGGCGCTGCCCGCGTAGATGTCCTTGACCAGCAGCGTGCCCGCTTCTGTGCCGTCGCTGCGCCACAATTCGTCCCCGATAGATGGCTCATAGGCGGAAAAGAAGAGGGCGCCATGCACGTAGGTCAGGGAGGAGGGGGAGGCGGGGCCGCTGGGGTTGATCTCTTTGACCTGGAATGTGCCGGCAGCCGTGCCATCGCTGCGCCACAGTTCGGCGTTAATGTCGGCATTGCTGGCGCTGAAATAGAGCAAGTCTTCTACGGCCGTCAGGTAAAAAGGCAGTCCATCTCCGCCGGGGTAGATGTCTTTGACCAGGCTGGTGCCGGCAGCCGTGCCGTCACTGCGCCACAGTTCCCGCCCATGTGCGGCATCTGCGGCGCTGAAAAATAACTGCTCGCCGGCTACAGTCAGGAATAGGGGCACGCTGCCGCCGTCGGGGTTGATGTCTTTGACGCGGGTTGTGCCGGCATCTGTGCCATCGCTGCGCCATAGTTCCATGTCGTTGCTGCTGTCAATGGCGGAGAAGTAAACGGCGCCTTGATAGGCTGTCAGGTAGCCAGGGTAGGCGGAGCCGGCGGTGTTGATGTCTTTGACCTGGACTGTGCCGGCATCTGTGCCATCGCTGCGCCACAGTTCATAACCATGCACGCCATCATCGGCAGCAAAGTAGAGCACGGGGGGTTGCCCGTCGCCCTGGTCGAGCAGCAAAAGCTGGCCCGGGCCAGGGGTCAGGAAGTCGGGGCTGATGTCTTTGACCAGGGCGGTGCCGCTGACTGTGCCGTCGCTGCGCCACAGTTCGGGCCCGTGCACGCCGTCGTCGGCGCGGAAGTAGAAGCCATCCCCGGTGGGGGTGATCTCCGCCGGATGGCTGTC
>JAGVTM010000618.1 GCA_019136785.1 Chloroflexota bacterium
GGCGGGGGTGGGTTGGT
Source organism: Chloroflexota bacterium (assembly GCA_019136785.1). Lineage (GTDB taxonomy): Bacteria > Chloroflexota > Anaerolineae > Promineifilales > Promineifilaceae > JAGVTM01. The sequence continues at coordinate 18 of JAGVTM010000618.1, forward strand.
AGAGGTACCAGAAGGTGAAGGTGGCGGACCAGGCGCTGGCGCTGCTGCAATCGGCGGCGTAGCAGGCTTTGACGTTCCACAGGTAGCCGCCGCCGGGAGCCAGGTTGAGCCAGCCGGCGTGGTAGCTGGTTTCGACGGTGGTAATGGTAACGCCGGCGGGGGGGAGGTTGGGGCCGCGAATGTTGAAGGCATAGCGCACGGCAGCGGCGCAGGGGGCCCAGGTGAATTGTTTGTCGGCGGTGACGCTGCCGTTGGCGGGAGAGAGCAAGATGGGCGGACAGTCGGGCAGCGGCGTGGGGGTGTGGGTTGGCGTAGCCGTGGGCGTATGGGTGGGGGTAGATGTGGGCGTGGGGGTATGTGTCGCCGTGGGCGTGGGGGTAGATGTAGGCGTATGGGTGGGCGTAGATGTGGGCGTGGGCGTCGGCGGGATAGGGATGTGTTCTTCTTCGTATTGGGGGAAGGGGGAATAGATGATGCGCCCGTCGGGATGGACGGTGCGCACGCGCTGGCCGTTGGCGTCGTAGTAGAATTCGGTGGTCTGCCCGTTGACGGCGACGCTGACCAGGCGGTTTTCGAGGTCGAAGGTTTGGGCATAGCTGCCGCCGGTTTCGTGGCGGAAGGTCATGTTGCCGTGGGCGTCGTAGCAGTAGTAGTTCGTCCCGATTTGCTTGACGGCGTGGGGCATGACCTGGGCATGGTCGGGGCAGGTGGGATGGGGGTTTTGGTAGTCGTAGGGGGCGCCGTCGTAGGCGGTGATGTTGCCCAGTTTGTCGTAGGCGATGTCGTGGTCGTAGGCATCTACGGCGGCAGGGGGCGTCCAGGCGTGGGTGAGGCGGTTGAGGGAGTCGTAGCTGAATTGTTGGGTCTTGGCGGTGGGCAGCAGGTTGTCGCTGATTTGGGTGATGTTGCCTACCCGGTCGTAGTTGTAGCTGAGGTCGAGCAGGCTGCCTGTGGCCAGGCGCTGCAGGCGGAAGGCGGCGTTGCCCTGGTTGCCTGTGGCTCCATAGTAGGTGTAGGCGGTGTCCAGACCGTTGCCGCGTTCCAGGGCAGCCATCTGACCGCGGGCGTTGTAGGTGACGTTGTCTATGAGGAGGGAGTTGCCGGCATTCAACCTGTTCTCCCCTTCCTGGTCATAGCCTGTCAGCGCCAGTTCACCGTCGGGGTAGATGGTCGTCAGCGGGCGGTCCAGGTTATCGTAGGCGGTAATGGACAGGGTAAAGGCGCGGCCATCTATGACGCGGGTGTGGCTGGCCAGCCGCCCGCGGGCGTCATAGGCGAAGGTTTCGTAGTTGTTGTCCGGGTCGGGGCCCCAACGAATGACGGCGGGTTGGCCCAGACCGTTGGGGGCGGCGTCGTACACGGTGGTGGAAAGGTGGTCTGTCCCGACAACGGCGGGCGCGGCCGGGCAGGGCGTGGTGGGAGTGGGGTCGTTTGTTTTGTGGATGAGGCGGTTTAGGGCGTCGTAGTAAAAGCAAAGGGTGACGGGGTCGGCTGTGCCGGGGTTGGCTGCCTGGCGGATGAGGTTGCCATTGGCGTCGTAGCCGTATGTCCAGTAACCCATGTCGGCGTCGGTCATGCTGGTTTTGCGCCCCAGTTCGTCGTAGGTCATGCTGCTGGCGCGGAGGCTGTTGCCTGGACCAACGTCGTTGAAGGCGTCGAAGGTTTCGGTGCGGATGAGGTTGCCGGCCGTATCGTAGCTGTAGACGGTATCGGCGTTGTCAGCCAGGTTGTCGCCCAGGAATTCACGCACGACGGTCAGTTGCCCCCAGGCGTTGCTGAAAGAGCTGACGGTGTGGGTGTTGGCGTCGGTCACCTGGATTTTGGCCAGGTCAGGCTGGGCGGCGGGGTCAACGCTGGGAAAGCCATAGGTGGTGGTGATAACGCGGCCATCTACGGCGATGGCGTGCGTGGCACGGCCAAAGGCGTCATAGAGGGTGGCGGTATGGGGATAGCCGGCGCACTCCTTGGACTGGAAGGTCTCGGAGCCGCCGCTTTGGGGGATAGTCTGGCACACGGGCAAACCGCGCCCGTCGTATTCTGTGTGGCTCCAGATGATGGCGTCGGCGCTGCCGGCAATCTCCGCGTTCAGCCGCCGCTCCTGCACTGCCTGCCCCAACCCATTGTAAAAGCGGCGGTTGACCTGGTCTTGGGCGGCGTCGCCGGGGACGGGATGGGCGATTTGTTCAATGGTCAGGATGTGGCTGGCGGCATCGTAGGCGTAGCTGGCGCTGCTCTGCAGGAGAGCGGGCGCGCCCGTGAGCGGGTCGGGGGCATAGACGTGGGTCAGCCGGCCAAAGAGGTCATACTCATAGGCGGTGGCGGCGCCGTTGGCAGCAGTCATAACAGCCGGCAGCCAGGGAAAGACGGCGTCGTAACTGACCTGGGTGGTTTGCGTGGCCACATCGCCGCCGCTAATCTGGGTTTGGGCTGGCAGACCGAGGGGGGTATAGCCCTGGATGGTTGTCGTGGCGCGAACTGCGGCGGCGTAGGCGGCGCTGCTGCTGAGGTCGGTGAAGGTTTGCGTCTGGTAGGGTAGACCGTCGTAGGAACCGCCGTCGCTATAGTAGGTGGTGTGGGTGGTCTGGTAGAAGTCGGTCCCGTTTTGGGGCAGCCATTGCAACGTCCAGGTCAGTTGGCCGAATTCGCCCAGGCTGGCGTCCTGCGGGCCGGCGCTGTCGTCGTAACGGTAGAGGGTCATGCGGGTGCGGCTGCCGCTGCCGCAATTGCCGCAATTGCCGCAATTGCCAGTATAGTGGCTTTCGCGCAGTCGGTGGTTCACCAGCCAATTGTCGCCGCTGACGTTGTGGGCATAGGCATATTCCACGCAGCGATACGGTGTGTTCCCGTCCGCGGGACCAAAGGTTTGCACCTGCTGCACCGCGCCGAAGTGCGCAGCAAAGTCTATGGGATAGTAACTGTAGACGTCCTGCACCCGCTGCCGCTGGTTGGTTCCATCCAGCGTGTAGCGGGTTTCGCTAAGAAGCCGGGCGTATTCGGGATGGTCGGGGGCAACGCCCCATTCCGTTTCGGTCACTTGCTGCAAGGCGGCGTGGTCGGGGTGATAGACGGCGCTGAGGCTGTTTTTGCCGTTGAGCCAGTAGTTATCCACGCGAAATGTCTGCGCCTGGCGGGCCAGCATACGGTTGTTATTGGCGGGTTCAATCGTGTCTATGAGAACGGCGTCAAAGCCGACCAGGGCGCTGCTGGCCTGGGAGGCGGTCAGGTAGCAGCCGAAGGCGTCCGTATCATAGCAGCCATCCCCATTGGCGCGGGTGTAAACGGCGGCTACGCCTGCCGCGCCGCTGCCATAAGCATGGGCCACGCCGTCCCAGGTGTCCAGGCGGGAGACGGCGAACCAGCGACCTGCCGGGTCTTTGGCGTTGACGTCGCTGTTGTCCCAGCGTTCGTAGGTGATTTGGGTGACCGCGCCGTAGCCGTTGTCCACACGGGTGAGCAGACGAGCGCAGGCATTACTCTGACAACTGGTGTAATGGGTATTTTGCTCGTAGGTAAAAGTTTGGGCGGGCAGGGATGTACCGCTGCCGTCCACGGGGTCGAAATCCGCACCGTAGGGGGTAATGCCGCTCAGAAACCAGTAATGCAGGCTGACATTATGGGCGTCGTCGTGATGGCTGTAGCCCGCGTCGTAGGTGAAGACGTAGGCGGAGGTGATGTGTCCGTCTTGCGCAATGCGCACGTGACCAGGGCGGAGGCAGCCGGCGGTCATGTAGGTGGGTTCTTTGGCGGCGTCATTGTTGTAGCACTCGCCGTTTGTGCCCGGAAGCAAGGCAAAGTTTATCTCGGTGCTGGCTACACCCCCATTGAGGTTGTAGGAAATGGTTTCCAGGGCCACGTCTACTTCCGTATCGGGTATGCGACATTCATTGGAGTTGCCGTACACTTTGCCACAGACGGTGACATACTGGTAGCGCACTTCGTGTCCGTAGCGGTCGCTGAGGGTGTCCAGTTTCCAGGCGGCGGCGGCCAGGTTGTCGTTTTTGGGCTGCCCCCCATTGAACTGACCGTTAATGGGGGCGATGGCTTGTTCGGCGTCGGCGTTGTAGCCGAAGCGATAGGTCACGCCATCGGCGGTGCGCACCTGCCAGTATTCGCCCGTGCTGTTGGGGGCAGTGGTATCGGCAACGTATTCGATAAGCAAACTGGGGTCGCCCAGGGCGACGTAGCGCCCATGCCGGTTATTGGGTTCCAGGCTGAGCGGTTTGAGGCGGTAGGACGCGCCGTTGAGGTTGAGGGTGAAGCGGTGCGGACTGAAGCCTTCGTTGTGGCTGAACATGCGCGCGGCGCTGCCGTTGCTGATCTCGGGTTGGGCCAAAGACCAACCGAGGCCGAAGCCATTGGCCATGAGGGGGGCGGTCATGCTGTCCACGCCGCGGCTGCCGTAAGCCAGGGTGAGGGAAGGCTGCAAACCGCCCATGCCGGGGGGAACGGGGATGTTGTAGGCGTGGGCGGCGGCGCCGGTGTAGGCGGCGGCGCCTGGCGGGGTGTAGGTGGGTTCCCAGGGGGTGGGGTTGTTGTCTTCAGGCGATTGCGGCGGCAGCGGCAGCGCCTGGGCGGGGTAAAGGGTAAAGGCAACGGCGGCGACGGCGCTTTCCACGCTCCAGGCGTGGAAGGGGAGGGTAATGGGCGCGCCGTCGGGGGCGGCAATGAGGGTCAGGCTCAGGGAAAGGGCGTGGCTGCTGGTGGGGGGGATGGCGGGTAGGGGCAGGGTGGCTTCGTGGATGGGGTCGCCGCGGAGGCCAGGCGCGTCCAGGTAGCGCACGGCGGGGTTTGGCGGCAGTTGCAGCCGCGGCGCAGACAGGGTAATGCTGCTGCTGTTGGTGATGGACAGGGTGAGGGTGATGGGGGTGTTCAGTCCGACGGTTCCTGTTGGCCCATAGATAGTCATTTGCAGCGGCGGCAAAGGCACAGCGGCGACGGCGGGGTGTTCTTTGCTGGCACTCAGCGCCCGTTCGGAGGCAGCGAAACGGAGGCGGGGGGGGGTGGGTATGGGTTGGACGGGCAGGAATAGACTGGACAGGGTTTGAAATAGTAGGGTAAATATGGCTATGAGGTGAAATGCCGGCAGCGGCAGCAACCCGCTTATGATTCTCATGAAATGCCTCCTAATGGCTTATGGCTGGTAAAGCAATTGGAGTCTGGCAAACGCCAGATAGAACGGCAGGCGGCAAGGCTTTAGCCGGCAAAAACTGCTATCTATGTGCCGGCAAAAGCCTCCACGCCCAAAACGCCCGTATCCCGTAAACAACACGACTCCAATCGGTTATGGTTTATGGGGTTCTGCCTGTAACGACTTCTATTAAGAGGCGCATAAAATCGTCTCTTACCTCTAAACCCGGCAGAACTCTCCGTTTCCAGGAGGGTAATACCCGCCTTTCCCTTTGGGGCCAGCGCATTCTTACCCTATGCTATACTCTATACCCTTTTTTTCTCTTTTTTCTCCCCAATTTGAAAAATTGCCTATGCAAAAAAGAAAATGGATCGAGGATAGATGCCGGCAATGCCGGCGTATTTGACATAATCACCGTTTGAATCAGAAAATACGCATAGGGTGTGCTGAAAAATTGGTCGAGAAGGCGCAAAAAAAGGAGGAGCGCCGCGGGGGCGCTCCTCCTTCGAAGATAGTAATCAGTGGCGAGTGGTCAGTGGTCAGTGGCTACTCCCAAACCGCCCACAAAACCAATCTGTGTCAGTCTGCTTAATCTGTGAAATCTGTGATGATATTTTCATCCACGATGGCGCGCCGCAGCCCTGTCTCCTTCAGAAATGGGCGGGCGAAGAATAAAGGGGTTAACGCCGCCGCGCAGCGCCGGTAATGACGAGCAGGAGCACCGCCCCAACTACAGCTACAATCAGGCTGGTCAGGTTGAAGCCCATACTAAAACTAAAACCGGCGCCCGTGATCAGGTTGAGCAAGAAACCGCCCAGGAACGCGCCGACAATGCCGACAACGATGTTCATGAGGCAGCCTTGACGTTGGTTATTGCCGGCAATGATACTCGCCAACCAGCCGGCCAATGCACCGAATACGATCCAACTCAAAATTCCCATGATTATCTCCTTCATTGTGGGCCCGCGGCGGATAAACTGCCGGCGCGCGGGTAAACATAGACAGTACAGCTGCCTGTGAATGCCAGGCAACAGTATCCATTACGTCCACAAGCATACCATAGTTGCAATACAAAGTGTTAGGCTAATGTTAGAAGGAGGAGTTGCCCATGCGCGGGGTGCATCACGAGGAACGAAAATAATCGGGTTTTCGCAGATGGTAGCGCTGCACTTAATCGTGGTGGGTGTCAGCCCCCGCCGTAGGCGGCAGCCCCGCCGTAAGCGGGGGCTGACACCCATTTTTATGGGCAATTTTGGGCGCGTCTGCGCCCAAAATTGCCCGCCGCCGATGCCGCCGGACGATGCGTCCGCGCCGGACGATGCGTCCGCGCCGGACGATGCGGGACTGCTCGCCGAAGCGCTCGCTTTGCGGGGCCGGTAGACGGCTAAAGAGCTCACTACGATTTACCGGGGTGTTACCTCCGCGTTAATCAGCGTCCTTTTTTCGTTTAATGGGGCAGAGCCAGGCCGATTTCGTTGAGGTGGTAGCCGGGGAAGACGTCGGCTACGCCGGGGTTGTTCAGGCGTTTGGACAAGATTTCGCCTAATACGTCGCGGTAGTCGGTGGTGATGTCCAGGTCGCCGGGACCAACTTGCTGGTCAGGGTGCAGGCCGGGCCATTGGGCATAGACGCGCCCGCCGTTGAGTCCGCCGCCCAGAGCCATCATCATGTTGCCGTGACCGTGGTCGGTGCCCAGGCCACCGTTTTCGGCGACGCGACGGCCAAATTCCGACATAACCACCAGAGTCACATTGCCTATCTCATCGGGCAGGTCTTCATAAAAAGCCGCCAATGCCTGCCCCAATGTGTCTAGTTGGCGAGCCATGGCGCCATTGGCGCCGCCTTGAGCCACGTGGGTGTCCCAACCGCCATAGTCAATGCAGGCGACTTCTACGCCTACGCCGGCGCGAATGAGTTGGGCGGTCAATTGGAGGGCGGCGCCAAACTCCTGCGCCGGATAGGCGCGCCCGCGCGGGCGGTAGCCGGCGGCGTCAATCTGACTGAGGACGTCCATGGCGGCAAAAGTCTGGTTGGCGGCGGCGGTCAACAGGTCGTCATTCTGGCGGTAAAGGGTTTGCAGCAGGGCGTGCATATCGCCAACGCGATCATCCCGACCTTGCAGATGGTATTCGGCAATGGATTGCAGGGCGGTGGCGTTCTGGATGCCTGTGAGGGATGCCGGCAGCATATCCCCCACACTAATCGCCCGCAGCGCAGAGTCGTTGCCGGTGTCCAGCGAAGCCAGGTGGCGCGCCAGCCAACCGGTGTAGTCGCCGCTGGCTGCGCCACGTTCCATTAAGTCCATCGCTTCAAAATGGGAGCGGGATTCATCGGGGGAGCCGGTGGCATGCACCAGCGCCAGGTGTCCCGCCTGGTAGGCAGGCTGCAAGGGGGCGAGGGCGGGATGGAGACCGAAGAAGCCGTCCAGATCCAGTACGCGGGCGTCGGCGCGGCTGTCGTCAGGGCGGGGTATGCCAATGGTGCGGCGCTGACGGTAATACTCCTCGTCACCATGCGGCACCACGATGTTCAGCCCATCCGCGCCGCCGCGCAGAAAAACGCAAACCAGGGTGTCGCCGCGCGGGCCCACGTGGGGATCCGCCAGAGTCAGGTGGGGCATCCAGGCAGGAAGGGCGGCTATGGCCCGACCAAAAAGCAAACCGGCGGCGGATTTCAGACTGCCGCCGAGGAAGTCGCGGCGGCTCATGGCGTTAACCAGGGTGTATTCGGAACAGTGGGTGCAGGGGGTGGTAGGCATGGGGGTCTCCTGGGAAAGGACGGATTCGCGCAGGCGGAGTTGGGTTTCGCGGTTTTGCAGGCGGTCGCTGCCGATGTAACCAGTGAACAGGGCGCGGGCGTCCTCGTCAAGGGGGTGGTTGAGGGTGATGCCGGCAAAGAACTCCAACGCCGCCGCCGTGGTGGTGACGTTGGCGGCTTGCAGCAGGTCGTCAAACCCCACGCGCACGCCGCGAATCTGGTTTAGCAGCAGGGCGACGGCGAAGTTCCAGCGAGGCAGCAGGTTGGCTGCCCAGGCGGGGGAGACATCGGGATAGCCGTTGGGAGCGGCCCATTGGAACAGGGGTTGCCCCATCATCTCCAGCCAGCGCGCCAGGGGGCGCACATCGCTGACGTCCGCATGGAGGGCGCGCAGGGCAGAGACGATGCAGGCAAAGGGGCGCTTGAGTTTGGGCGGCGCAGCGGCAAATTCGGGACTGAGCAAAATCAGGCGCAGCATGGCTTTGACGTCGCCGCTGCTGTCCTGGAAGGTTTGGGCAGCCTGCTGCACCAGAGCGGGCGGCGGGTCATCAGCGACAAAACGGCGCACCAGTTTGGTTGCCATAAAGTGGGCGGCGGCGGCGTGGCTGCTGAGAATGTCTGCCAGTTGGGTAATGTCGGCTTCGCCTTGCCCGGCGGGCAAGGCATGTCCCAGGAAAACCTTGGCGGCGGGGTCGTGTTCATCGGCATTGAGGTAGACCTGCCCCTGGCGGGGGCCACGCCGCTGCACCGTCCAGCCGGTGAGGGCGCGGGCCACTTCTTGTACGTCGGTCTGGTCGTAGCCGCCGTGCACGCCCAGGGTGTGTAGTTCCAGCAGTTCGCGGGCGTAGTTTTCGTTGGGCGCGCCGCGGCGGTTTTGGGCGTTGTCCAGGTAGATGAGCATGGCGGCGCTGTGCATGGAGGCGGAGAGGACGTCGGGGAAGGCAGCCAGGGCGTGGGGGCGGATGGCGTCGCGGTCATCTACGATTTTGAAGAAGGGCATGAATTGGGTCTTGCGCAGGTAGATGTTGAAGTGGTCGGACCAGAATTCGACCAGCGATTCGTATAATTGGCGGTGGGACGCGAGGGCGCGGTAGAAGGTGGATTGGGCCAGGGAGATGCCGGCATCTACCGGCTCCTGATTGAGTAAATCGCCAATCTCGCGGTGGTACAGGTCCAGCCCGCGCACCATCAGGTCGGCAGCCTGGTCGTCAATCGTTTCTGGCTGCAGTTGCTCTTCTAAATAAGCAGGCAGACCCATCTGCGCCACGCGCTCCAGATCGCCGGGGCGGGGCCCATAGCCCGCGCGGCTCAGCAGACGCAGCGCCGGGTTGACGGGAAAGGTGGGCAGTCCGACGGCAGGCGCGGTAGTCGGCGCGTCCAGCGGCAGTGGGGTGGGCGCTTGCAAAGATTCGGGCAGGTCGTTCTCCGCCAGGCGGCGACCCAGGGTTCCGCAGGCGGTGGCGGAGGCGGCAGCGGCGCTGATTCCGCCCAGTTTGAGAAATTGGCGGCGGGTGAGGGTCATGATGGGACTCCAGAGAGTGGCGAGTGGGCAGAAAAAGTGAAGGAATGGTTAATTTGTGAATTGGTGAATGGTTAATCGTTAATGGTTAATGGGTGGGAGCGGGTGAGGTCTGGTCGCCGTTGGCGGGGATGGGGCGGGGGCGGGGCAGCCAGCCCAGGAGGGCGAATGTGGCGGCGCCGAGGAGCATGATGCCGGCAACAGGCGCAAACAGAAACCAACCGACAATGGGAACCAGGCAAGCGAGTTCAAAGACAACCGCGCCGCGGATCAGGTGGGTCAGGCGGGAATGGGACGGGGATAATATATCCAGCCGATCCGCCAAGAGGCGCGCCAGACCCGCTGCGCCAATTGTGCCCACGCTCATGCCCACAAACGCCGCCAGAAAAGCAGTGGCTTTTACGGGGCCAACCGGTACATTAGCCGTTATCGCAATCCATAAGAGAAAAGCAGAAAGGACGGGGATGCCCAACAGGAAGCTCTGTCCCGGCGTTTGCTGCAAGCGCAGGTAAGCGCGGGTGGTGACTTTGGGCAGCAGCAGATTGAGGGCAACGAGCAATGCCGGCAGGCTCAATAAAATTCCCAGCAAAGTGAACACCACAATATAGACATCAGCCATCGTTACCATCTCCTGAACTACTCCTGTGTGGGCAAGTTACCCACGCTGCGTGTTGTGATGACGTGCGAATGATTATGCTCCCATCTTACACGGCCCATGCTATGGGAATACTACGCAAGTGTAAAACCTTTGTAAATCGTAACCATAACGGCCCCCCGCCGGCTGAGCTTGACGAAGCCCTGCCGAACCCTTGTGTTGCCTTCGACAGGCCATCGCCGCCTTCGGCGGCGCGGCAACGGGCTTACGTAAAGACTGCGCCTGTCTGCCCGCGCTATGCTCCTACGAAATCGCCCCAGAAAACCATGTCATTCCCAAATTGGCGCCAGCCGACCTGGCGCAGGCGCGTTATCTGGGGCAGAGAACTGACGGCGGTCAGACCGCCAACCAGCATGGGGGCCACGGTGACCACCAGGCGGTCCACCAGCCCCAGAGCTATTAAGCGAGTGATGATGGTCGCGCCGCCTTCCACCATGAGACTGGCGTAGCCATGTTGGCGCAGCCAGGCAAGCAGGGCGGGCAGGTCTACTTTGCCGGCATCATCTGCCGGCAGCCGTACCACTTGCGCCCCGGCGGCTGCCAACGCCTCCTGGCTGGCAACGCTGCCGTCGCCGGTGGCGGCAATGATTGGGCGACGACCTTCCGCCAGCAGCCGCGCCGTCAGAGGGAAACGGAGATGGCTATCTACAATAACGGGCTGTGGGCTGGTTCCAGGCGCCAGCCGCACCGTCAGGCGGGGATCGTCAGCCAACACCGTGCCAATGCCCACCAGAATAGCCTGATGGGCGGCGCGCAGTTGGTGGGTTAGTTGCATCGTCTCAGGCCCGCTGAGGCGCAGCGGCAAACCGCTGTGGTGTCGTTTGCCGCGGCGGGCGGCAATGGAACCGTCGAGGCTTTGGGCATAAGTGACGGTGATAAAAGGACGCTGCGGGGAGGGGTCCCCAGGGTGGAGTTCTGCCGGCATAGGCGCAACTTCCCCATTGCCCATTTCCAACCCCTCTGCCCCCGCCAGGTCCAGCAGATGGCGCATGCGCGCCACTTTCGTGTTCAAATAGGAAGCGTTTTCCTGGGTGATAGTTGCCGGCAGCGAGACGCGATTGGTCACGGACAACCCCAGCGCCTGCAGCGCTTCCATCTTGCGCGGATTATTGGTCAGCAAGTGAATAGAACGAATGCCCAGATCGCCCAGCATCAATGCCGCCACTGTATAGTCGCGCTCATCAGCCTGATGCCCCAGCATCAAATTGGCATCCACTGTATCATACCCTTCATCTTGCAGATTGTAAGCGCGCAGTTTGTTCAACAAACCAATGCCCCGCCCCTCCTGGCGCAAATACAGAATGACCCCTACGCCCCTGGCAGCGATTAAAGCCATGGCCCGCTGCAGCTGCTCGCCGCAGTCGCAGCGCAGCGAACCCAGCACGTCGCCCGTAAAACACTCCGAATGAATCCGCACCAGCACATCCTGCTGCCCATTCACATCCCCCATCAGCAGCGCCAGATGCTCCTTATCATCCTGGTTGGTGTGATACAGACAGAGTTGAAACTGTCCCACATCTGTGGGAATGCGGGCGCAGGTCATTTGTCTGACTGTCAATTGGTCGGCGTTTTTCACAATTGGCAAAACCCTTGACGCCTGTACCTGGCGTTACCCGGCAGCGTTTTGTAGACAAAAGCGCAGGTAGTCCAGCGGGGGCGTGGGCGCGCCCAGTTCAAAGAGAACGGGCGTCATCTGGCTGCGATGTTCGGTGGCGTGGTTGGCGACCTGCTGCACAATGTCGGATACAGGCAATTGGTTGGCGTCGCCGCGAGTGTTGCGGTAGGCGATGATGCGCGGCAAATCTGTATCTGTCAGGCTGCTCAGGTAACTCTGCCAGCGAGCATTGCCCGCTTCCCATTGCGCCCGCACAGCGGCAAAATCAGCAAAGTCGGCAGGCTGCAGCAGCGACGAAGGGCTATCGCCGTGCAAACGAGCCAGCCAGATACTCTCTGCGGCGACCGCATGAACCATCAACCCATGCAGCGATCCCCAAAAGAAAGGCCGGTCAGCCTTATACTCCGCGTCGGATAACTGCGCCAGGCTGGGGAACACCTGCCGCCAGGCCCATTGATTATATGCAAAAAGCCGTTGAAACTGCGCTGCTAACATCTTTCTCCTTCGAAAATAGTAGGGCGATTTTCCAAAATCGCCCACCCGATTTTGGAAAATCGGGCTACAATGGCACACTAGTTTCATTCGCTGCGGTGCGCCCCGCGCATGGGGAACTCCTTCGAAAATAGTGATCAGTGGTCAGAAAATTCGTTAAATTCGTGTAATTCGTGGCAAAAATTTCTATGTGGTCAGTAAGCCACAAAATCAGCCACAATCTGGGCAAGCTGCTGCGGGTGGGAAAGGGGAACCAGGTGATCGGCTTCCGCCATTTCCAGGAAAGTAGCCCCGGGTTGTTTTTGCTGCCATAAAGCCCAGGCTGCCGGCATCAACGTATCCGTTTCCGCGCCGCGCACAGCCAGCACAGGCACAGACACCTGCGGCAGCAAATCCCACACATCCGCCGGCGGCAGACTGTACACCCGCGCCTCCCACGCCGCCGGGTAAGTCAAGGTCACCTGCCCGGCTTCATCCTGACGCAACCCGTGATTGACATAATCCCACAAGGCGTCGTCCGCCAGGCGGGCAAAGACACGCTTAGGGCGCAAATGATGGAAAGCAGCCTGGCGGCTGGGCCAATGGGCGCGGCGATTCAGGGCGGTGCGCACCAGCGGAAAATCATGCAGAGGCCCGTTTTGCGCCTGCGCCGCCAGGGCGTGCAGCACTTCCGGCGCAAAAAATACGGGTTCTATCAGGGCCAACGCCCGAAACAGATCCGGGCGCTGCACAGCAGCGTAAAGCGTGGCGACTGCGCCCATCGAATGCCCCACGCCATAGATGCCGCGCAGGTTGTGCTGATCCAGAAAGCGCACCAGGTCATCGCCAATGATGCGCCAGTTTTGCATCTCTGCGGGCTGGCTGCCGGGCCACAGGGGGCGATGCTGCACCGCCAAAACGTGAAAACGAGTAGACAGCGCTTGCAGCAGTTGGCGATAGCAGCCAGGGGGATAGCTGTTGGCATGGGCAAAATGCAGCCGGGGCCCAGCGCCGTCAAAGTCCAGGTAAGGGATGTGTTCGGGGGACAATGAGAATTCCTTCGAAAACAGTGAGCAGTGGCGAGTGGTCAGTGGAGCCACGCCCAAACCGCCCACCAAACAAATCCGCGCCATCTGTGCGAAATCCTGATTATTTTTATTCCTTTGCTTCGACAAGCTCAGCACAAGGCTTCGACAAGCTCAAAGCCTGGAATGACAACGCCCTATTTTACGCTAGAATTCGACGGCAGGCATTTTGCCGGCAATTCCAAACGCTCTAACAAGATCAACAGCAGCGCCAGGAGGCGCGTATGAGGGTATGAAAGTGGCGGCATGGTGGCGTGACTCAGGCAGGACAGCGGCGCTGGCGCTGGCGCTGTTGGTGCTCACAGCGCCCTGGCACAAGCATTGGGTTCTCTGGCTGCGTCCGGTGGGCGTCATCTATTACGAATACACGTCGCTGAGCTTCTATTTAGCCGATGGCGCTGCCTTGCTGCTGCTGGCAGCCATGCTCGTGGGGCGGCGCAGACAGGCCTGGCAGTGGGGCTGGCGACCCATAACGGCGCCGCTGCTGCTGTTGGCTGGCCTGGCGTTGGGCAGCGCCGGGTGGGCTGGCGATGCCGTCCTATCATTGGTCTTTGGGCTGCGCCTGTGGTTGTTGGGCGGCATCTATCTGGCGGTGATCAATTTGCAGCCATCGCCGCGCCTGCTGCGTCTGAGCCTGGCTATCAGCCTGGGCGTACAGGCTGTGGTAGCAGGTCTGCAATTCTTGTCGGGCGGCGAATTGGGCTGGCGTGGGCTGGGAGAAATCAGCCTGAACAGCCTGCTGCAGCAGGCGATGCGGGAAGGGAATTGGCTGCGCAGCGCCGGGTTGTCGCCGCACCCGAACATTCTAGGCGGCCTTTTGGGGACGGGGCTGCTGGCGCTGCTGCCGGCAGCCCTGACCAGCAAAGGGCGGGCGCGTTGGGGGTGGCTGCTGCTTTTGTCAATGATTGGCGCCGGCTGGCTGACGCCGCTTTCGCGCAGCGCCCTGTTGGGCGTAGGCGTGGGCATGGGTTTTATGGTTGGCATGTGCCTGCTGCAGCCAACCTGGCGCGCCCGCTATAGGCGACTGCTTGGCGGCGCGGCTGTCGCCGGGTTGGCTGCCGTAGCCGGGCTGCTGGTCTGGCAGCCATACCAGCTTTGGCAGCGGCTGGCTGATCGGCAGCCCTGGGACACGCGCCTCATTCTCAACCAGGCGGCTTACCAGATGATCACCCAGTCTCCCTGGCTGGGGGTGGGCGCTAACAACTTCTCCATTGCGGCCATCCCCTATGTGGGCGCGGCAGCCATCCCGCAGCCGGCGCATAATTTGCCGCTGCTGCTGTCCGCAGAGATGGGGCTGTTGGGCGGGGCGTTGTGGCTGTGGTTGATGCTGCTGCCGGCAGTCTGGACGGCGCGGCGCGTGCGGCAGAGGCAGGCTTCGTTGTGGGAAGTCGGGCTGGCGGCGGGACTGGTCGCCCTGGCGGTGATTGACCTGTTCGATTTTTACAGTTGGGGATGGGCGCAAGGCCGGTTGTGGCGCTGGTTGTGGCTGGCGCTGTGGGTGACCGCTCTGCAGTCACCCGCCGCTACGGATGCGGCGGCGGCGACAGCCAGCGCAGCAGTTGGCGCGTAATGGCTTTGGCGTCGGGCCCAATATCAGCCGGAGGCCCCACGCAAGCCGGACAGCCGTCGCGGCAGGGGCAGTCGCTCACCAGTTCCAGAGATGCCGCCAGCAGTTCATGCCGCTGCGCGAACAGGCGCTGGCTAAAACCAACGCCAGCCGGAATCTGTTCGTAAATAAGCAAAGTGGGCGATTGCGTTAGCGGACTGCGCGATTCGGCGCTGACTTCTATGTCGCCTGGGTCGCACATCAGGAAGAGCGGCGCCAGGTTGCGCAAGGTATAAGCCAACCCACCTAACGCCGACCGTGTCTGCTGCCCGGCTTCGGCGCGGCGATGGCAGGCGGGGCAAAGCGTCGTCAGGTTGTGCAAATGGTTGGCGCGGGCGTAAAAGGTTTCGTCGCGGGGAATATCAGGGGGCCAATCCCACACAAATTCTCGAAATGGGCGCACGTGATGCACATGCAGCCCCTGACCAGGGCGAGCGACAGCCCCGCAGCCGCGACACTGATGGTTATCGCGTTCCAGCGCCAGCCGGCGCTGCTGCGCCCAGTTGGGGCCATAATCGTTGGGCGCCAGCAGGATGCCTTCCTCAATCAGGGCGGCGGTGATGGTTTCGCCCAATACCAGCCAGTAGGCGGTCGTATCCAGGACTATCTCTGGCAGATCAATGGTTCCGTATCCCAACGTCTCCTGCGTATACCGCTTAATCTGGCGGTAACCGGTAGCTTGCGTCACTACGACCGCGTCGCCATAGGCGTGCAGCACGTTTGACTCGTCTACTTCTGCTGCGGCGGCAAGCTGGCGGATCTGCGTGGAAACGGAGGCGCGGGTGTAGTAGTCCACGTCTACCGGGCGCACCTGAGCTAAGCGCGCTTCCCAGTCCAGTTGTTCTACCAGGTAAGTGCGCGCCTGGTGCATGTAGATAGCGCCTTCGTAGACGATCAGGGGCGCGCTTTCCAGGTCAAGTTCGCCAATCACCGCCGGCTGGGGCCCGCTGACATCCTGGATAACGACGGTGTCCTGGCTGCTGGTGCGCAGGGAGAAAGTGTGAGCGGGCACGGCTTCGCCCAAATAATGGGTCTGGCGGCGCGTCTGCAGCATCATGCCGGCATCCACCAACGCCGCCAATAACTCATCCACCACGCCAAAATTGCCAAAGGTTTCGCCAGCCACAAACGGCAGTTCGTAGGCAGCGCACAGCAGATGATTGACCAGCAGGCGCGCGTTGTCGGCGTTGATCAGGGCATTTTCGGGTGATTGGGCAAAGAGGTAGCCGGGATGCCGGCAGATGTATTGATCCAGCGGGCTGCTGCCAGCGACCAGAATAACCACCGCCGGCGCTGCGTCCGCGCGCGCGGGCGCGTCCGCGCCGCGCCGTCCCGCGCGCCCCGCCTGCTGCCAGGTGGCGGCAATCGAACCCGGATAGCCCGCCAGCACCGCCGCCGCCAGCGCCCCAATATCCACGCCCAACTCCAGCGCATTGGTAGCCACCACCCCCATGACCTCGCCGCTGCGCAGCCCCCGCTCAATCTCCCGCCGTTCCAGGGGCAAATAGCCACCGCGATAGCCGCGAATCTGGCGCCGTTCGCGCCCGGCGGCCGCGGCGTCATCTTGTAAGTAGGTCAGCAGCAATTCCACCGTCTGGCGGGCGCGGGCAAAGATCACCGTTTGCACGTCGTGGCGGATGAAGAGCGTGGCGGCGTCGCGAGCCGCCAGCAGCATACTCTGGCGCAAGCCCAACTCTTCGTCCACCAGCGGCGGATTGTACAGGATGACGTGTTTGGGGGCGGCCGGCGCGCCGTTTTGCGCTTCACTGATGAGGGTGAATGGCTGTTCCACCAGGCGCTGCGCGTGCTCTTGCGGGTTAGCGATGGTGGCAGAGCAGCAGATAAATTGCGGCTGGCTGCCGTAAAAGCGACAAATCCGCTGCAAGCGGCGCAGCACGTTAGCCACGTGGCTGCCAAACACGCCGCGGTAGGTGTGGATTTCATCAATGACAATGAACTGCAAGTTGCTAAAGAAGGCGCGCCAGGTGGTGTGGTAGGGCAGAATGCCGGCATGAAGCATGTCCGGGTTGGTGAGCAAAATGCTGCCCGTTTGCCGCACCTGCCGCCGCTGGCTGGCGGGCACGTCTCCGTCATACGGGTGCACACTCACGGGCAGGTTGCCCGACTGGATCAGGTGGGCGGTATCGGCAAACTGATCATGCGCCAGCGCTTTAGTCGGGAACAGATAGAGGGCAGCGCTGTTGGGGCGAGAAAGGAGCCGCTGCAGCACGGGTACGGTGTAGCAGAGGGATTTACCCGAAGCGGTAGCCGTGGCAATCACTACGTTTTGGCCCCCCAGGGCTGCGCCGATGGCTTGCGCCTGGTGGCGATATAGCTGTGAAAAGCCGGCACCTTGCAGCGCCACGCGCAGCTCAGGCAGCAATGCCGCCGGCCAGGGAGCGTAAACCGCCGCGCGGGCGGGCAACCGCTGCCAGGCAGTTACCTGGCGCATAAAGTCAGGGTTCAGGCGTAATCCGCGCAAGATGTCGGGCACAGACATAGGCAAATTATAGCCGTTCCGCCTGATTTTGGTGGATGGGAATTTTTGCCCGGCGCGCGCGGGGTTTGGGTTTTCTACAAACTTCCCCACCCTTTTGCCGGACAGTTATTTCTTAGCAGTAGTTAGTAGGGGGTGTTGATATGTGTATAAGGTCGCCGACACTAGCATATATGGGTATGCCGGCAGCGCACCGGCTACAGGTAGGCGCTGGCAGATTGACCCGCGCCCAGGCGATTGTGGATAAGCGGGGAAAGCGCAGTTTCCATCAGCGCCAGGGGCGGCGGCGGCGACCACCAGATTTGGGCAGTTGCTGGCAGACAGCCTATATATGGTGATGGACTGGCTGCCGGCATTCCTCACGTTATCCCCCACTAGCTGGACAACATCCTGGCAAAATGCGCCGCGTCTGGGAGAAACAAAAAGGCCAATCCCTGCGGATTGACCTTTTACAAGAATAGGGGCAGGCTGGAAGCCTGCCTCTACGAGGGTAAGGTCGCCACACCTTACCTGATGGGGGAGGAGTGTACGTCAGGTTGGAGGCGATTCGTACAGATTGGACTTGATCTTGAGCACGTCACGGCGCACGTTGGCATCGGTTTCCACGATGCCGGCAATCTTTTCATACCCGTACAGCACCGTCGTATGGTCCCGGTTGCCCAGATAACCGCCAATTTGGGGGAACGAGGCGTCCGTTTCCGTGCGCGCCAGATACATAGCCATCTGTCGCGGGAAGGCTACCGCCCGGCTGCGACTGCTGCCGGTCAGGGATTCCAGGGAAATCCGGTAGTGGCTGGCTACTGCCTCCAGCACCTGAGGTACAGTTACTTTTTCGGTAGAGTGCAATAAATCCGCCAGGGCCATCGTGACCAGTTGGTCGTCAACCTTCCCGCCAGTTAACTCCGCGTAGGCGATCACTTTGTTCAGCGCCCCTTCCAGTTCCCGAATGTTGTTGCGCACATTGCGGGCAATCGTTTCCAAAACGTGCCGCGGCACGTGAATGGACGTGTTTTCCAGTTTGGCTTCCAGAATGGCTTGCCGCGTTTCCATGTCCGGCTGTTGAATGTCCGCCATCAGCCCCCATTCGAAACGGGACTGCAAACGCGCTTCCAGTGTGACCATAGCCTTGGGCGGGCGGTCGCTGGAGAGCACCACCTGTTTGCCATTGCTGTGCAGCTCGTTAAACGTGTGGAACAGCTCTTCCTGGGTGCTTTCTTTGCCGGCGATAAACTGAATATCGTCAATGAGCAGCACATCCAGAGACCGGTACTTCTCCCGAAATTGCACGGTGTCACGGCTGCGAATGGATTGGATAAGATCGTTGGTGAATGTCTCTGAGGACGTGTATAAGACGCGGTAGCCGTTGTCCCGGCACTTGTGCCCCACCGCTTGCAGCAAATGCGTCTTCCCCAGACCCACCCCGCCATAGATAAACAGAGGGTTGTAGGTGCTGCCCGGATTTTCACCCACCGACAGAGCCGCAGCGTGCGCCAGACGATTGCTAGGCCCCACCACAAACGTGGAAAAGCGATAGCCATTGTTGCGCAGACCATCTTCATCCAGCAGGGGATTGCCGGCAGGACGGATGCCGGCAGCTGCAGGTTTCGCCCCGTGACCATTGACAGCCGCGGATGCGGGCGAGCCATTTCCATCAGACCAGACGACAAAACCGACTTCTACAGGTTGCCCCAGAATAGCGCCCAAAGTTCGCAGGATTGTGTCTTTCAGACGGTTCTCCAGCCAATCTTTGGCATAACCATTGCGCACGCCAATCACGTACCTGTCCGCGCCGCCCGAGACTAGACGGGCATCGCGCAGCCAGGTGTTGAACGTCGCTTTGGTCATCTGTAATTCGAGTTCGCCCAGAGTTGCTTTCCAGGCTGATTCAGGGGACACGCGTACCACCTCCTTGTGCAAGGCAAAAAACGACAGACCACCATGAATAAAAGAGATCATGGCGTAAGCAAAATGCTCACCGTTTTATGGATGTATTGGCCGTTGTCTTGCCACTGGAATGGCTCGCGGGTTTCCGATACTCCCCCACAATTTCTATGTGTCAGCCTCGCAGCCGGCTGTCTGTGACAATCTGGTCTGGGGCTGCATTGTGGCTCGCTCAACCAGAGCGAACTTCCAGTGATGATGATGTTGTAGAGAAGCTGCCCAAACAGCAGTGTAGGGCGTTTAGCTCACAACAATTCTGGTCCCGCTCTGCCAACTTTGGGACGGGTTGTCCTGGCAGAGCAACGATGGGATGGCGGTGTTTGGCTCAGTGACCAAACGACAACGGTGCAGAAATTCTAACAAATGGTGGGGAGGGATGCAATTGAAAAAGGCGTGAATTGCCTTAAAAGGTGCAATTTTTTTAGAAAGAGCGAATGTTAAAAATATTACAAAAATTAACCTGATGCTACCAAATGACGACCCAAATACCTACTACTATGGCGGAACAAGGTCATCGTCCCTATATATGGGGGTAACAGCTTTGCATAAAGAAAGCGATTCCGGCGGCACATGGTTCAGCAAAACGCTTAGCCGGCGCGCATTCGGCGGCTCCTGATGCAACTTGCAGGCGTATTATTTAACATGAAGCGAAAAGAGTGGCGGCTGGTTACCATAAAGCGTGGGAAAACAGTCCACTGCCCCTGCCGAATGCTTGACAACGATATAATGAATTAGCTAGAATGCTAGTTACCAGGCAGATTGGCAACATGTCTGGTCTCTAGCCAGTACAGACTCATCCTCCGTCACAATTTGCCCGCATCTAAACACGTGAAGGGCGTCGTTTCCTATCCTTCACTCAAGCAGAAGAAACCCCCCAGATCGGAGAACATGAAATGAGTATCATCAAAGTATCTGCCACTTCCCGCACTGCCGCTGTGGCTGGCGCCGTAGCTGGCGTTATCCGTGAAAGCGGACGGGCAGAGGTGCAAGCAATCGGCGCTGGCGCTGTCAACCAGGCCATCAAAGCTATTGCTATTGCCCGTGGATACCTGCTGGAAGAAAACGTGGACATTATTTGCACCCCATCTTTTGTTGAAGTGGATATTGAGGGGCACGAGCGGACGGCGCTGCGCGTCGTCGTGGAACCACGCCCGGCGGCTGCCGGCAGTTGACCTCGTTGACCAGGCGTCTTGGGAGCCTGGCTGCTGCTGCTGGTGCGTCTATAAGTCAGCCAGCCGCGCTACCCTTCATGCAGCCCTGATTGGTGGACGCGCCCCAGAAGTGCAGCCCAACCCCTCCAGGACTCAACCGCGAACGTATACCCCCTGCTGCCAATATAGGTTAA